>NZ_JAHQUN010000038.1:0-55919 GCF_019052485.1 Bacteroides sp. MSK.20.82 | reverse complement strand
GTATAACAATATTATTTACATCATGTAATACAAATTATTTCGATGATTATGAAAAAGAAGAAACTACTACTATAATGACTAGAGTCGTACAAGATCCTCTCCATCCTATCATAAATGGTGAGAATATTTATGGAAATTGGATTCAGCTATTTTACATTCATCCCACTCAATATATTGGAAAATGGAATATTTATCTTCAATATCAAAGTGGTGCAGAATGGAAATATTATAATCCAAATGGTGGTAATACTCCATATATTGTATTATCAGGTGAAGCTTTAAATTCATATATAATACCTTTTAGTGGAAATTATTTGCCAAAAGGAAATCCTGTTATAAGAATATGTGTAGACGAATATGCACCAAATGGCTCTAGAAGCACTTGGTCAGAACCTTACCAACTAAAAGGCTATAATCAATGTGGATTAATTCCAGCACCCAATTTTGATGGACTCGGAAGTTCTGTATTAGAACTTTATGGAACTCTGCGACCTCTTATATCAGGTGTTCATTCAGCAAAAATAATTTTTGCTATAAATGGTATTTTTGAGAATTCTCCAATTACAAAACAATATAAAATAGAATGGATTCCGGGAACATACTATTTTAGCACTAAACTAGGGATAGAACCAAATCAAAACTATACATTAAGTTATACTGTCACATATTATGATTATACAGGAAAAGCATTGTTTCCGATTGATAAAGGTTCTTATTCTATAAATGTAGGCTATTCTAATTATTCTTCTTTGAAAATTTTCGATTAAGCAATAAAAAGATACAAAATTTCTACTTTGAATAGTTCGATACAAATTAATATAAATACAGGAAATATTATTTATAATACTCCTAATCAAAAGTATTTTGCAGTAAATACGTTATTTTTTGCAGCGTTTATACATCATTTAAACAATGCAAACACCTAATTTTGACTCATTGAATTTATGAGAATAATCACATTTAAATCTAATAATATATGAAACGAATTCGAGAATTTCCACCGTTAACAAGACAACAGTCTAGTTGTCAGAAGTGTATTAACCTAGTATTAATTTAAAATTATCCATGAAAAACATGAAAGAAAGAACTTATTCATTCTTTAAAATGAATCGGCTGATTCTGGTTCTACTCTGTCTTTTCTTTGCGACGAATATATACGCGCAAAACAGAGAAATAAGAGGTATGGTAACCGGTGATGATAATGAGCCTTTGGCAGGAGCCACTATTACAATTAAAAACAGACAAGGTGGTATAATTGTAGACATCGATGGAAAATTCACTATAAAAGCGAAAACCGGAGAGATACTAGTCGTTTCATTCCTTGGTATGAAAAAGCAGGAAGTAAAAATAGACAATAAAGATTTTTATGCTATCAAACTGCTTCCTGAAACCAACGAGTTCGACGAAGTGACAGTAGTCGCTTTTGCCAAGCAAAAGAAAGAGAGTGTCATCAGTGCTGTCTCTACAGTAAATCCACAGGAATTGAAAGTGCCAAGCAGTAACTTGACAACCGCCCTTGCCGGAAGAATGTCCGGTCTGATCGCTTTTCAGACATCAGGCGAACCCGGTAAAGATAATGCCCAATTCTTTGTACGTGGCGCTACAACATTCGGATACAAGAAAGATCCGTTGATTCTGATCGATAACATTGAATTGAGTACGGACGACCTCGCCCGCCTAAATGTGGATGATATTGCACAGTTCTCCATTATGAAAGATGCTACAGCCACTGCTTTGTATGGTGCACGCGGAGCAAACGGAGTAATCCTTGTGACTACTAAACAGGGAACAGCTGGAAGACCTAAAGTGTCTGTTCGCGTAGAACAGTCGGTATCTACTCCCCGAAAAAAGGTGAAGTTGACAGACCCTGTCAATTTTATGAAACTGAACAATGAAGCGGTTAACTCACGACGTGATCCCAACAATCCTGCTGCCAGTGCCAACTACACTGTATATAGCCAAGAAAAAATAGAAAATACCATTGCCGGTACTAATCCATATTATTATCCGGCAGTAGACTGGTATGATGAGTTATTCAATGACTATGCTCTCTCCACAAGAGTAAACGCCAACCTGAGTGGTGGTGGTAGTGCAGTACGCTATTATGTAGCAGCTTCTTACACCAAAGACGGAGGAGTAATCAAAAATGATAAGCTTAACAATTACAACAGTAACATCAACTGGCAACGTTATTCTGTCCGGTCAAATATCAATATGGACTTAAGTAAAACTACGGAATTTGCCATTCGTGTCAACGGAAACTTCGATGATTATACCGGCCCGCTCGACAGCGGTGAAGGACTCTATAAAAAGGTAATGAAAACCAGTCCTGTCTTATATCCTAAAAGTTATCCGGCAACAGACGAGTATGCCAATAACACGCATGTACTGTTTGGTAATGCCAATAAAGGAGCTTACATCAATCCTTATGCAGATATGGTAAGAGGATATAAAGAATCCAATAACTTATTGGTGGCCGCACAAGCCGAACTGAAACAAAAACTGGATTTTATTACCCAAGGATTGGATGCCAGAGTTCTGGTCAGCACCACCCGTTCTTCTTATTCCGACCTCACCCGTGCCATTAATCCTTATTACTATCAGGCCAACTATGATAAAACGAACAATAGTTATACGCTGACCAATATTGTAGAAGGAGAAGAGTATTTATCCTATGACCAAGGTGCTAAGAACATCAACACCACCAATTATATAGAAGCAGCCGTCAGCTATGGCCGGACATTCGGTGCACACGCTACTAGCGGAATGTTGGTATATACCCGCCGAGAAGAAAAAAGGTCAAGCGAAAAGACCTTGCAACAATCATTACCACGTAGAAACCAGGGAATTGCCGGACGTTTCACTTATGCTTATGATTCAAGGTATTTTGCAGAATTCAACTTCGGATACAATGGTTCCGAACGTTTTGCCGCCCATGAGCGTTACGGCTTTTTCCCTTCTTTCGGTCTTGGTTATATCATTTCTAATGAAGACTTCTGGATACCGCTACGAAATACAGTGGACAAACTAAAATTCAAATTGACTTATGGACTGGTAGGTAATGATGCTATCGGAAGCTCGGAAGACCGTTTCTACTATTTGTCGGAAGTGAACCCCAACGATGGAAATCGCGATCAATTCTTCGGAACAGATTATGATAATCATATGAACGGCGTATCTGTTTCCCGTTATCCCAACATCTATATCACTTGGGAAAAATCGAAGAAAGTAAATTTAGGTTTTGAACTGGGTATGTTCAACAGTGCTTTGGAAATCCAGACGGACTTCTTCTATGAACGCCGTACCCAGATTTACCAACCTCGTGCTCATATTCCATCTAGTATGGGACTTTCTGCCGGAGTAAGCGCAAACATAGGTGAAGCATCCTCCCGAGGAATTGATTTGTCTGCCAACTATTCTTATATTGCCAACAAAGATTTCTGGATAAAAGGAATGGGAAACTTCACACTCGCCAAAGGTAGGTATGAAGTTTATGAAGAACTGGATTATGCCAGTTACGGACAAGGATACCGCTCCAGAATCGGGCAGGCTATCAATCACAATTACGGATATATTGCCGAACGCTTGTTTATTGATGTAAACGATGTTGCCAACTCTCCCTCACAGACAAGTTTCAATGGTGGAGCTATGCCGGGAGACATCAAATATAAAGATTTGAATGGCGACGGAAAGATTACAGATGAAGACCAGACTTTCCTCGGCTATCCTAATCAGCCGGAGATTACCTATGGCTTCGGATTTTCTGCCGGTTACAAAGGGTTTGACCTTTCTATGTTCTTCCAGGGAAATGCAAGAGTATCTTTCTTCATCGATCCCAGAAATACATCCCCTTTTGTAAATTATGATGCCGGTGATCGTATAGGCGTACAGCAATGTTTAGATGTCATTGCTAACGACCATTGGTCTGAAAACAACCGCGACATATATGCATTCTGGCCTCGCCTGTCTCCCACACTTGTTGATAATAATATGGTAACAAGCACCTGGTGGATGCACGACGGTTCATTCCTCCGTTTGAAAACAGTAGAATTGGGATATACATTCTCACAGAAAGCCTTGAAAAAAATAGGCGTGCAATCCTTACGCTTATATTTGACAGGAAGCAACCTGCTGACCTTCAGTAAATTTAAGTTATGGGATGCAGAAATGGGAAATAATGGTCTGGGATACCCCATCCAGCGAGTATATAATCTTGGCATTAACATTAACTTCTAATAAGCAACGATATGAAAAAATTTACGAAATATATTCTATTCATCAGCTTGGGCTTGCTTTGTTCCTGTTCGGATTATTTGGACATCGTTCCCGATAACGTGACAACATTGGACATTGTATTTAACAACAAGAATACAGCCCAGCGTTACTTGGCAAATTGCTATCATTTCGTCCCCGATCATGGTTCCGTTAAACGCATACCCGGTATGGGAGCCGGACACGAATGTTGGTTTTATACCGACAAAGATTCTTATTTTGATAATGAAGTCAGCTTTTACATAGCCCGCGGATTGCAGAATACAAATGCGCCATATGCCAACTATTGGGATGGAGAAGGAGGAAGTAAGCTTCCTATGTTCCGTGCCATCCGGGAATGTAATATTTTCCTAAGTTATGTGAGAGATCAGCATAAAGTAAACGACCTGACGGATTCGGAACGAAAGAGATGGATAGCCGAAGTAAATGTACTGAAAGCCTACTATCATTTCTTCTTGTTTGAGCACTACGGCCCTATCCCTATTGTAGACGAAGCTCTCCCCGTATCAACTTCGTCTGAAGGAGTAAAAGTAACCCGTATGCCGGTAGACCAGGTAGTAGACTTTATGGTAAAATTAATAGATGACTCTTACAAAGACCTTCCGCCGGTCATCACTATGGAAGCTACTGAAATGGGACGTCTGACGCAGCCTGCCGCACTCGCCCTAAAAGCCAAAATCCTATTATGGGCAGCCAGTCCTCTCTTCAATGGCAACAAGGAGTATGCAAACTTTAGAAATAAAGAAGGAAAACCGCTCATCAATCAAGAATTCAGCCGTGAAAAATGGGTAAAAACCGCGGAAGCCTGCAAAGCGGCAATCGAATCAGCAGAAGCCAACGGATGCAAGCTTTACGATTGTAGCATGGATATGTCTTATAGTCAGGATTTACCCGAAGAAATATTTTACAGTATGAATATCCGTCAGACGGTAACAGAACGTTTTAACCCCGAATTGATATGGAGCGTAGGCAAACAGGGTACCAATGAACTGCAAAACCTATCGATGGCTTGTATTGTTCCTTCTTTGCAACAAGGAAGTGGAAACGGTCAAGTAACAGGCAGTATTTTGCAAAGCAGGGCAGCAGGTGTATATGCTCCTACACTGGAAACAGCGGAACAATTTTACAGTAAAAATGGAGTGCCCATTGACGAAGACAAAGAATGGTTAACAAGCGGAAACTATGATAATCGTTACACAACCCGACAAGTGACTAGTGCTGATAAATATAACATGCGAACAGGCTGGACCACTGCCGTACTTCACTTCAACAGAGAACCCCGCTTCTACGGGTCTCTCGGTTTCGATGGTTCCACTTGGTATGGTAACGGACGTACAGATGTCAATGACTTGAATTATGTAGATGGTAAATATGGAAGAAACTCTGGAAACAAATGGGGATTTAACTACTCCATTACAGGTTATTTCGCTAAAAAAGTAGTATATTATCAAAATGCTATAACTCAATCTTCACAAGTAGTCTACGAATACCCATTCCCTATTATCAGATTAGGCGACTTGTATCTAATGTATGCAGAATCACTTAATGAAGCTGCAGAAGGTGATAATAATGTACCGGAAGAAGTTTATACATACCTACGGAAGGTACGTGAACGTTCCGGATTGAAAAAAGGTGTACTTGGACAGACCGAAGATATAGGAGATGTCAGAGTAGCATGGGAAAAGTACAGCAATGATCCTACCAAACCTAAAACTAAAGATGGGATGAGAAGTATCATCAAACAGGAACGTAAAATTGAACTTGCGTTGGAAGGACATCAATACAATGATCTCAGACGATGGAAAGACGCTTCAAAAGAACTGAGTAAATCCATTAAAGGATGGAACGTACAAGGAGAAATAGAAGAAGACTTTTATAAAGTCACAACTCTTTTTGTTCCTCGCGCATTTACAACTAAAGACTATTTGTGGCCTATAAAAAAACAAGACTTACAAGTAGACGACAAATTAATTCAAACGTATGGATGGTAATTATAAACATCGAAAAACAATGAAAAAAAGAATCTTATATTATATATGGATGGCATGTGCGGCAGTATTGCTACACAGTTGCGAAGATGTAGAAACTCATAAACCTTATGGGGATGACAGTGGACATGCTCCTGGTACAGTACAAGTGACTTCCTATGAACAAATTCCTGGTGGAGTGACATTGAAATTCACTGCTCCAACAGACGAAGATCTATTGTATATCAAAATAAAATATACACTTGACAATGGAAAAGAAATGGAAGCACGTGCTTCTCTCTATACTGATGAAACGACAATAGAAGGTTTCGGTAATACGAACCCGAAAAAATTAGTAATTTCAGCCGTTAACAAAATGGAGAAAGAAGGAGAAGCTATCATCACCGAAATAGTACCTGGAAAACCGGCATACCTTACTGCCATTGAAGAAATAGAGGTAAATCCTACATTCGGAGGTATTTATATACATACTACAAATGGAGGCAGAAACTATCTCATCTTTGATGTCTCTACAAAAGATTCAAAAGGTAATTGGAATGTAGAACATACAGAATATACTTCTGTAAAAAACATCGGCTTTACACTCCGAGGGTTCTCTGCCGAACCACATGATTTTAAAGTCCGTGTCCGCGATCTATATGATAACCAGTCAGAGGAATACTTAACAACCTTGACACCACTATATGAAGAAAAATTGGATTTGACCAAATTCAAAACTTTCTATCTAGCCAATGATATAAAGATGGACAACGCAGGTCATACTTTGGAGTCTTTATTCAATGGAGATCATGGATTAAACAGTTGGAATTATGCTCACGGTTATGACTTTAATCCTTCCGAGTTTCCTGTATGGTTTACATTCGATATGGGTCAAACCGCTCAATTAAGCCGCTTCACCTCATGGCAACGCTCCATGGGAGGTAGTTATTACTATCGTGCAGGTGCTATCAAAGAATGGGAAGTATGGGGACGTTCTGATTTACCATCTTCGGACGGAAGTTGGGACGGATGGACCAAACTGGCAGATTGTGAAAGTATAAAACCTTCCGGATGGCCCGCCGGTTCAAATTCAGAAGAAGATATAACATATGCTAGTAAAGGAGAAGAATTTGAATTTCCGGCAGATATTCCTCCAGTAAGATACATTCGATTTAAAATACTTTCTACTCATGACGGTGCCGGATTGGTAGTTATGCAGCAACTTTGGTTCTACGGAACCCCGATACAATAACCTTTTAACAAAGCAAAAGTATGAAAAAAATAAATATATTGATTCTCTGTAGTATCCTGTGCTTTTTCTATTCGTGTAATGGCATGCTGGATGGTATTCAGCCTTATCTAGACGAGGGAGAAAAAATCTATGTAGGAAAACTTGATTCACTCAAAGCTTTTACTGGAAAAAATAGAATCAAAATAGAAGGGAAAATGATGTACGGTGTAAATCAGGTAAAATGTGTTATTAGTTACAAAGATCCTATTACATTGGAAGAAAAGTTTAAAGAGTTTCCAATAGAACGTACGGAACCACGAGAAACCTTCGAATTTATGTTAGAGAATTTAACAGAAGGACAATATGACTTCTCGATAGTCACCTATGATCCCAAAAACAACACATCTATCCCGACAGAGGTATCTGCTTATGCATATGGCGAACTATACCAACAAGCATTAACCAACCGGATTTTACATAGTATCTCTCCTGAACAAAAAGAAATTGTAAATGAAAGTGGACAATCAGAAAGAATATGGGCAGCCAAACTGAATTGGAATATATCAAGAGGAGACGGTTTAGTAGGCTGTAACCTTGAATATGAACGTCAGGACGGAACTTTAGGCTCGAAATATATTTCAGTTGACGAGACTACAACAGAACTCGACAATTTTAAAGCTGATGGAATACTCCGGTACAATAGTATATATAAACCGACAACAACTTCCTTGGACGAATTTGTTACAGAATATAAAGAAGTTACATTGCCTTCCCAAAGTTACATTGGCATTACAAAAGACCTAACCAGTCTTTATATTAAGAATGCCGGATATCCATTTAGAGGATATGATGTAAGCAATAAATGGGGAAAACCTTACGATTGGAAATGGAATGAAGTTATGGAAACTAAAAATGCCAATGGAGGTGCCGGCTTCACAGAATACAACGATGGAACAATTCAGTTCGAAACAACACAATGGAGTCAGGGATATTATGACAACGGAAAGATCTGGCAAACATTTACTTTACCAGAAGGAAAGTATGAAATGCGTATCGAAGTAAAAAACGCCGCAAATATAGGTTCTGGCAGTACCAATATCCATTTTGCTGTAGCTCAAGGCGAATCACTACCCGACAATGAAGAATTGGAAAAGTCAGACATTATCCTCTCTTACCTCAAATTTGAGTCAGAACATACTAATAAAACATCTGCCTTACCTATATTTGAACTAACAGAAGAAAAAACTATTACCGTAGGCTGGGTAGTATCTTTCTCAGATATCTGTAGAAATATAGAATTTAAGTCAGTAAGATTGTGGAGTGTAGCTGAATAAAGTTCTTCATTTTATTAAACTATTCATCAAATGTTATTCTTATAAAAATAAACCCTGGAAGTTTGTATTATAAATTTCCAGGGTTTACTATAATCAAATCTTTTACTATATATTTATCTATTTCTTTTAAAATTGAAATAGAATTCATTTAAATAGGTGGTGCAACTGTACCCGATTTTCTTTTATTGTAACTTCATTACAATTATACATCTGAATAAAATCAGACTCTTTATTTTTTTCAGTATCTAGAGAATAAATCAAATTATGACGTATCATCAAGCCATCAACAGCTTTCGCTCGAATGGCACATGAGCTATTTTTTCTCATATAAAAATAATTTTCTTCAATAGTAATATTTTTATGAACCGCCCCTTTATATTCTCTATTCTCCGGATCAATGCTAATAATCGGTTCTCCACAGTTTAAAAACGTATTTTGACGAATAGTCAAGTCGTGTACCGGTCCTGACTCATACCAACTTAATCCATCATTGGCTACAAATATTCCACTCATCTGCATGCCGTAGAATGTATTTCCTTCTATCAGAGACTTACGTCGTGTTGTGATAAGAATCCCTCTGGTTGGTACTCTTGCAAAGTAATTGTTTGTAATCCGCACTTCCGGTGTCCACGTCAGGTTCTCAACAACCAGGTCTTTCTGTTGCATTACCTCCGAAGAGAGTGGACTTGACAGAGTGAGTTCCATTTCTCTTGGTGTTACTAATTTTGCCTCTTTTACTTTACATTTCCCTACTACCAACAAAGAACGTGAATCAACAAGTTCTATATCGTCTCCTTTAAAAAAGGCTTCAAATCCAAAAGTCTGATCATGCATAAAACGAAGTTTTAAACGATTGTCCGACAAAAATTCTATTACTCGCAAATGTGTACCATGTATATTGATAGGATCATCGTGTGCACCTACAAAACGGGAATTCTTAATATCAATCATACCACGGCAACCAGAAACCTGAATAAAATCAGCAAATCCCGCATTAGTACGTCCTGAACCTGGACGAGGAGCAAAGTTACAACGATCAACAGTAATATTCTCACTGTATTGACAGACTACCCCGAAATTTCCTAAATAATAGAAGTTGATATTCTCCAACAGTATTCCCTTACTCCTGTTTACAAATCCACTCACTTCGTCACGGAAAGAGTCGCGCATCTGAAAAATAGTATGTAGTCCTACTTGTGGTTTTGCTTTATATTGCAGATATAACACATTTGGACGAAGTTCTACTGTACGAAGCAAATTCTCCATCGGACTCCACGAACGCCAAGTCATTTCACTTATACGGTCATACGACTGCGCTATTCCGTTCTTAAAAGACCAACCATCACCATACCACTCCAACTGTTCGTCTACAATCCGATATTGGGATGTGGGATGTACCTGAACAATCAAATAATCATTCCCCTCTTCCAATACTTCAACCTCCGTTTGAGTAGGATGTTTATAATCTATATTAAAATTTTTCAAAACAATACCTTCACATTTATCAAGTACGAAACTTGTCATTTCACCATTCATCAATAAAGTTGACCCACAACCATCAATAGTGATATTCTTTAATGTATTAAGATACAATCCGATATGTTTAGTCGGATCAGGATCATCCAACTCAGAAGTCGTATTTGATATATAATATAACATTTGTGATGATTTCGCACGGTCTAACTGATAAATTCCCGGTGAAAACTTTACAGTAACTGGCCTCCCTTTACAGTCAGCAGCTTTTTTTAAAGCTAACGCTATATTTTCAATATCTTTTCCCTGCTCCGGAAAAACCTCTATTATCCTAGACTGGGCAAAAATAGCCAACTGGATGAACCAAACGCTCATCATAAACAAAATGTACTTTTTCATGATATTGATCTTTAAATTTTACTTTTTTCACAAAGATAGAAATTATCTATACCTTATTATAAACATAAAGCAATCAAAAAATAGAATGTTTGCTGCAAATATTTCATTTTTTGATTGCTTTGTACACATATAATCTTTCTGCTATTACCTAATTTTGTATCCGAACCTATATAACATAACCCATTAAAAAAAGAAAATAATGAAACACACTTTTATTACATTTATTCTACTGTCACTTTGTATTTTCACTTATGCACAGAAAAAGATTGCACGTGAATATATCGAATGGTCTGATATTTGGATTCCCGGAGCTAATAAAACAGATCTTCCACATGTATTGCTCATCGGTAATTCCATCACACGCGGATATTATGGAAAAGTAGAAGCAGCATTGAAAGAAAAAGCATATGTAGGGCGACTCTCTAATTCGAAAAGTGTAGGTGATCCGGCTTTAATCGAAGAATTGACTGTAGTACTCAAAAATACTAAGTTCGACGTTATCCATTTCAATAATGGTTTGCACGGATTCGATTATACAGAAGAAGAGTATGATAAAAGTTTCACAAAATTAATCAAAATCATTCGTAAATACGCCCCTAAAGCCAAGTTGATTTGGGCAACCACCACTCCCGTCCGTACCGGAGAAGGAATGAAAGAGTTTGCCCCTATCACCGAACGGTTGAAAATACGTAATCAGATTGCCTTGAAACATATCAATTATGCTGGCATAGAAGTGAACGACTTATGGAAAGTAGTCATCGACCATCCCGAATATTATGCAGGCGGAGACGGGACACATCCGATCGACGCAGGGTATTCAGCTTTAGCAAATCAAGTGATCAAAGTTATAAAGAATGTATTAGTACATTAAACCTTATTCATTCTATTTTAATATGGCAATAATGAAAAATCAAAAATCAACTCTATTATTAATTATCTGTTGTTTATCAACCTGCATAGTAACGGCACAACAACACGTAGAAACAATTAAAAATACTTTCTTAAATCCAAAATCAAACAAAGTGTTAGTTGTTGCTCATCGGGGAAATTGGCGTAGCGCACCGGAAAATTCAACTGCTGCTATTGACAGCGCCATTGCTATGAAAGTAGATATTGTAGAAATTGACATTCAAAAAACAAAAGATGGACAACTGATTCTAATGCATGATAATACACTAGATCGTACTACCACTGGAAAAGGAGAAATTAAAAACTGGACTCTGGCAGATATAAAAAAGTTAAAATTGAAAGATAAGGATGGAAAAGTAACAAATTATGTTGTGCCCACTTTAGAAGAAGCTTTGTTAACAGCAAAAGGAAAAATCATGGTTAATTTGGACAAAGCATATGACATTTTTGACGATGTATATGCTATATTGGAAAAAACCGAAACCCAAAATCAAGTAATCATGAAAGGAGGACAGCCTATAGAAACTGTCAAACGAGAATTTGGTTCTTATTTGGATAAAGTTTTATATATGCCAGTAATAGATTTAGGTAACAAAGAAGCTGAGAAAATAATCACAGACTATTTGAAAGAATTACGTCCTGCTGCTTTCGAAATTATTTATTCAGACCCCAAAAATCCGCTTCCTCCAAAAATAAAACAATTCCTTTTTAAGAAAAGTTTGATTTGGTATAACACATTATGGGGATCACTTGCAGGAAATCATGATGATAATCTTGCACTGACCGATCCGGAAAAAAGCTACGGTTATCTGATCGAACAGCTAGGAGCCCGGATTTTACAAACAGATCAACCTGCTTATTTGCTCGATTATTTAAGAAAAAAAGGTTGGCACAATTAAATTAATAACATCTTTAATTCTCAATAAAACACATTATATGGATAAGAAAAAAATCAGTTATTTAATACTCCTTTGTTTATTCTCTTTAAGCTGCACGCTACAGGCAGAGAAATATGAAACGGTTTCTCCTAACGGAAAACTGAAGATTAAACTGAAAATAGACAATGGTACCCAATATGAAGTATGGTACGATAATACACAACTTATACTTCCTTCTCCCATCGGTTTACATCTGGCGGACGGCAGAGTAATCGGCAACGGAAGTGTAAAGTCGGCAAAGAAAAGAAAGGTGAATCAGACTATCGACGTCCTTGTTGGTAAAAACAAAGAATTACAGGATACTTATAATGAACTCACCGTTTCTTTCAACGACAGCTGCGACCTTGTAGTACGTGCTTATGATGAAGGAGTGGCCTATCATTTTGCCACCCGTCTCAACGGAGAAATTACGATCATCAGTGAAGATGCCATTTTCAACTTTACTTCCACCCCGACCATCTATTATCCGGAATGCGATGCTAATTATTCCGGCGAAACGGATCAATCCGGACGTACCCATCAGGTGCATCAAGGATATAGAAACTTTGAAAGACTCTATAAAGTCTACAAAGGTCCGTTGGAAATTCCTTACGAACGTTTTGCCGTTTCTCCGGTATTATACGAATATCCCGATTCTCCCTATAAAGTGGTCGTAACGGAATCAAATATCTATGATTATCCGGCTCTGTATATGGAATCCAACGGCTACAACTCCATGCGCGGAAAATGGGCTAACTACCCGAAAGAAACAATAGACTCCGATCCGTCCAATCCTTACTACTGGTATTCCAATCATTTGGTTGTTACCAGAGAGAATTACATCGCAAAGACTGATGGAAACCGTAGTTTTCCGTGGCGTGTCATCATCGTTTCGGAAGATGATAAATCATTATTGAACAACGAACTGGTATACAAACTGGCCGATCCTTGCCGTCTGACCGATACCTCCTGGATTCAACCGGGAAAGAGTGCATGGGAATGGTGGCACAAAGCCGTTTTGGAAGGTGTTGACTTCCCAAGTGGAAACAAGCAACTTTCTCTCCAGTTATATAAATACTACATAGACTGGGCTTCAAAGAATCATATCGAATATATGACCTTGGATGCCGGATGGTCCGAAGATTACATCAAAGAACTATGCTCATACGCCAAAGAAAAGAATGTGAAGATTATCGTCTGGACATGGGCTAGTTGTGCCAGAGAGAATCCAAGTGACTGGATCGCCAAAATGCACAGCTACGGTGTATCGGGAGCAAAGATCGACTTTTTCGAACGGAATGACCAAATAGCCATGCGATGGGGAAAAGAATTTGCAGAACGCCTGGCCGAAAAGCAAATGGTAGCTATTTTCCACGGTTGCCCGGTCCCTACCGGATTGCATCGCACGTACCCTAATATACTGAACTATGAAGCAGTAAGAGGAGCGGAATGTAACTTCTGGGAAAAGACGTTAACTCCCGAATATCACACTCGTTTTCCTTTCATCCGCCTGTTGGCAGGACCGGCAGATTATACTCCGGGATCCATGAGAAGTGTCACTCAGGATGAATTCAGACCGATGGATATAGATAATACTCCGCCTATGAGCATGGGAACACGTTCGCATGAATTGTCCATGTTTGTCATTTACGACCAATGGATGGCTTATTTATGTGACTCACCCACCGAATACAATAAATATCCGGATGTACTCGACTTCCTTTCCAAAGTTCCCGCAGTATGGGATAAGACCTTGCCATTAGAAGCAAAGTTAAGCGAATATATCGTAACAGCGAAACAAAAAGGCAATGACTGGTATGTGGGCGGAATGACCAACTGGGATGCCCGTTCTACAGAAGTGAACCTCAGCTTCCTGAAAGACAATGTCTCCTATCAGGCAACTATCTTTAAAGACGCTCCGAACTCCTACGAGCAACCTAAAGAATACATGGTAGAGAAAAGAACAGTGGATAGTAAAACTATATTGAATATAAATATGGCAAAAGGCGGTGGATTCGTTATTCGTTTGGAAGCAGAAAACTAATATCGCTATGAATAAAATTTAAATGAGATAATTACATCTCAAAGAACGGTACCATCTGATACACGGAATGGTACACTCCAATACATTAAACGGTACCTTCCAACATACTGGATGGTACCGTTTGATGTATTGGAAGGTACCGTTTGTATATCCTATCATAATCCCAGCTTCGCCGAAATCTCCAGCATCCGCTGAATAGGCCTCACTGCCTTCTCCGCTATTTCGGGATCTACGGTAATCTCCGGTGACTCATTCTTCAGACACTCATAGAGCTTCTCTAACGTATTCAACCGCATAAAGCTACACTCGTTACATCCACAGGTGCTATCGTTCGGAGGAGCGGGGATAAACGTTGTCTGCGGACACTTCTTCTGCATCTCATGCAAGATACCCGATTCGGTAGCCACGATATACGTATTCTCCGGGTGGTTCACCGCATACTTCAGCAGTGCAGCTGTAGACCCTACCACATCTGCCAGTTTCAGCACCGTACTTTTGCATTCGGGATGTGCCAGCACCAATGCTTCCGGATGCTGCGTTTTCAATTCCACGATCTTTTCCACCGAAAACTGTTCGTGCACATGGCAGGCTCCGTCCCAAAGCAGCATATTCCTGTTCGTAACTGAGTTGATATAATTTCCCAGATTCCGGTCCGGACCAAAGATTATTTTCTCATCTTTGGGAAAACTTTCCACGATCTGCCGGGCATTGGTGGAAGTCACCACCACATCCGTTACTGCCTTCACAGCAGCTGTCGTGTTCACGTACGAAATAACGGTGTGCCCCGGATGCTCTTTGACAAACTGCGCAAACTGATCCGCCGGACAACTGTCCGCCAGCGAACAACCCGCTTCCATGTCGGGCACCAGCACTTTCTTATCCGGACAAAGCACCTTCGCCGTCTCACCCATAAAGTGAACGCCGCACATCACAATGATGTCCGCCTCCGTTTTGGCAGCCAGTTGAGCCAACGCCAGACTGTCGCCAACGTAATCGGCGATATCTTGTATTTCACCCTTCTGGTAGTAATGGCCCAGAATGATTGCATTCTTTTCTTTCTTCAGCTCGTTTATAGCCTTTATGAGATTATTCATAATAATATTCTTTTATTTCTTCCTTTTAAAAAAAATCCTTTGTTAGTGATGATAGCCTGTTAATAGTGTTAGCAAATAAATACGATTTTTCTTGCCGAATAAGTTATTAGTCCATACTTCTGCTTTATAAGTCCGTTATGAACGGAAGGAAAGGTGGAAGATTGACTATTTATTATCTTCATTATCAATGCAAGCCCTATCAAATGGGAGAATACTATTAACTCCCTGTTGATAAAGTGCAAAGTTAAAAACTTTATGGATATAAACAGGCAGATAAGTGCTGAAAAATATGTTGATGTCTGCATAGAAAGTTTCGTCTTTGTTTTTTGGAATGTTCATAATGAAGGCCCCTTATACCTTCTTTTGAATAATGCAAGAATTATTTTTCAAATTCTTTCCCGATTGTTTTGACAGGTTTTAAACCGTTATCAACACCTCTGTTAACAGAAAAGAACTACCTTTGCAACCGAAACGTAATAAATGAACAACGTATGCGAAAACTGAAAATAACAGAGCTGAACCGTATCAGTGCCGAAGAGTTTAAACAAGCAGAAAAACTGCCTCTGGTGGTAGTGCTGGATGATATTCGTAGCCTGCATAATATAGGTTCGGTATTCCGCACGTCGGATGCTTTCCGTATCGAGTGTATCTATCTGTGTGGAATAACGGCTACCCCTCCCCACCCCGAAATGCATAAGACGGCTTTGGGCGCAGAGTTCACTGTTGACTGGAAGTATGTTAATAACGCTGTTGATGCTGTTGATAACCTCCGTAAAGAAGGATATATTGTTTATTCGATAGAACAGGCGGAAGGCAGCATTATGCTGGATCGACTCGAACTGGACAAGACGAAGAAGTACGCTATCGTAATGGGAAATGAAGTGAAAGGGGTGCAACAGGAAGTGATTGATCATTCGGATGGTTGTATCGAGATTCCCCAATATGGTACCAAGCATTCTCTGAACGTGTCTGTAACAACGGGCATTGTCATCTGGGATTTGTTCAAAAAGCTGCGTTGACGGTGTAAAATCAGTCGGTTAATAATTAGTTAATAAGTGGTTGATATCATAGTTAACTTGCTATTAACCAACTATTTTTTTCTGTTCATAATTATGTGTGATGATAAGAATATTGTAGCAACTTACTCTTGGTTGAGTCTGATTGATTCAGTGTTTATTAACCATCCTGTTTCAAGCTGTTATCAGATGGCATCACAGCTATTAATAGCTGACTTCTCAACTATTAATACTTGTCATACAGACTATTAACAGTTGACTTGTCAGGTGTTAATACCCTGGAAGTCAGATAAAGCAGGGTAATTTTCCTATGGTGATAGTGGAATTAGATTTAATAGAAATATGATGGTTAATAACAACGTTGATAACCTTATGACAAGGTGAATCAGATTTGTCCGTTCTCTACCAGCAGCACAACTCTTTCCGTCAGTTTATCTTCTCCCAACGGATCATATTCCTTTTTCAGACTGGCACCGAACAGTGCGGCAAATGTCTGATAGAATCCTGCTTTGAAAGGTCCCATAAAAGCTTTCACCAGTTCATAACTGGTGGAATTACTTTGGCGGTCTATCAATTTAATCAAGAGTTTGCCTTGTGTAAAAGAGAGTTTCTTCATCCGTGCGGTATATTGTTCCTTCAGTCCTTTTTCCACCCGTTTGAGATGTTTTTGGCGAGCCTTCTCGTTGGGTAATGTCTGAAGATACTCGTAAGTTTCAATAATAGCCTGGTTAATTTCTTTGGAGATAGGATATACCTTTTTTACGTTACGTACCAGCCGGTAGTATTCCAGCCGTTCTTTTTCGTTTTTGAATTTTAGCGGGCGGAAGATATAAACAGTCCTTAACTGGACACATGGAATGGTATCTCCGTTGTAGATACACATTGGAACCAAGTATCCGTTGATAGTTTGCCTGTCCTGTGCCTGCATCTTCGATGAACAGACCATAGCAAATGCCATCATTATTACTATGTTAAGTCTCCTTTTCACGTTACAAAAATAAAATTAAAATTTTATTATTCAGACATTTCTTTTAGACGTTAACCTATTTAAAGTATCTTTGCGCCCTTGTCTGTAAAAACGCAAGGTGTAAACAAATAATTTATTGATGAAAACTACTCAACTATTTCGGTTGATAAGTATTATAAACAGCCTGTTCATTATTCCTGCTTGTAGTGCTCAAAACCCTTCTCAAAGTCTTATAGAAGATATTTTTGAAGATTTATCTGTTAATAATAGTGTTGATAATGCTGTTAATGAACCCAATTGGGAGAATGAACTGGAAGAACTGTCCGTCCGCCTTCACGAACCTGTAGATTTAAACCGGGCTACCCGTCAACAACTGGAACAATTTCCTTTTCTCAGTGATATTCAGATTGAACATCTGCTGGCTTATATATACGTGCATGGGCAGATGAAAACCCTTTATGAACTTCAGTTGATAGAGGATATGGACAGGCAGACTATTCAGTATCTATTGCCTTTCGTATGTATCAAAGCGATTAACAATGAGTCGTCTTTTCGGTGGAAAACTATGTTGAAAAGCGCAATGAAGTATGGAAAGAATGAAGTGATAACTCGCATAGATATACCGTTTTACAAGCGAAAAGGTTATGAACATACCTATTTGGGACCTTCTGTTTATAACTCTGTTAAGTATGCTTTCCGTTATCGCGACCAGCTCTATGCAGGTTTCGTTGCGGAGAAGGATGCCGGAGAACCTTTCTTTGCTCTGCACAATCGTCAAGGGTATGATTATTATTCTTTTTATCTCTTACTCAAAGATTGTGGGCGGTTAAAAACATTGGCTGTTGGTAACTATCGGTTAAGTTTCGGACAGGGATTGGTGATCAGCACGGATTACTTACTGGGAAAGACCGTATATGCTTCTTCTTTCAACACCCGCAGCGGAGGAATCAGGAAACATTCTTCTACTGACGAAACTAATTATTTTCGGGGAGCGGCGGCAACCTTAAGCATTACAAAGCAATGGAGTATATCCGGCTTTTACTCACACCGTTCGCTGGACGGTGTGCTGACCGATGGCGAAATAACTTCTATCTACAAAACCGGACTACACCGCAGTCAGAAAGAAGTCGATAAGAAGAACGTATTCACCATGCAGCTGACTGGTGGAAACGTGAGTTATCAACAGAACCGTATCCGGCTGGGTATCACCGGTATTTACTATGTTTTCAACCGACCTTATGAACCGCAATTAACAGGTTATTCCCAATACAACATTCATGGAAATCAGTTCTACAATTTAGGAATAGACTATGCTTACCGCTGGCATCGCTTTTCTTTCCAAGGAGAGACGGCTATGGGAAAACAAGGCAGTGCTACTTTGAACCGTCTTCAGTATTCACCGGTGGAAGGAACTCAGTTGATGATCGTACAACGATACTACTCATATAATTATTGGGCTATGTTCGCCCATTCTTTTGGAGAAGGAAGTGCGGTTCAAAACGAACAGGGATATTATCTGGGGTTGGAAACTTCCCCTTTCCGCCATTGGCACGTCCTTGCTTCCTTCGATCTGTTTTCTTTCCCGTGGAAGAAATACCGGATCAGTAAACCTTCCCGAGGTATGGACGGATTGCTTCAGGCTACGTTTACTCCGCACAGTAATCTGACAATGTACTTGAAATATCGTTATAAACAGAAAGAGCGTGACTTGACAGGTAGCAAAGAAAACCTAACGCTTCCTATTTTTCATCACCAACTTCGATATCGTTTGAACTATTTTTATGGAGATGTGTTTAGCTGTCGTACAACTTTAGATTACAACCATTTTCATTCTCAAGACAGGGCTGCTAGTAAAGGATATCAAGTTACACAAATGATGTCCTCCCAACTGCCTTGGACCAGGCTGTTTGCTGACGTTCAAGGCAGTTATTTTTCTACAGACGACTATGATTCGCGGGTATATGTATCAGAAAAGGGATTGCTTTATACATTTTACACTCCTTCCTTTCAAGGCCGTGGATTTCGCTGTGCTGTTCGTCTGAGATATGAACCGAATGAACATTGGATGTTTATAACTAAATTCGGAGAAACCGTTTATCTCGACCGGAATGAAATAGGTTCCGGCAATGATTTAATCCTTGGAAATAAAAAAGCTGACGTACAAATGCAACTCCGTATTAAGTTTTAAAGTATCTTTGCCTCTGGATATTATGAAATAGTAAATGATAAAATAATGTGAGTTTGATGTGATAAACGTTCGTATTGATATTGAACTCATATTAAAACAATTAATAAAAAGATGACTATTATTTTTCCTTCACCCATCTTCGGCCCTGTTCATTCCCGCCGCTTGGGTGTGTCTTTGGGAATCAACTTATTGCCGGAAGACGGCAAAGTCTGCTCGTTCGACTGCATTTATTGTGAATGCGGCTTCAATGCCGACCATCGTCCGAAGAAGCATCTGCCCACTCGTGAAGAAGTGCGCATCGCCCTGGAAGAAAAGCTGAAAGATATGCAGAAGAACGGTCCCGCCCCTGATGTACTCACATTTGCCGGAAACGGTGAACCGACTGCCCACCCTCATTTTCCGGAAATCATAGAAGATACACTGGCACTTCGTGACCACTATTTCCCGAATGCAAAAGTAAGTGTATTGAGCAATTCTACCTTCATTGACCGTCCTGCAGTATTCGATGCATTGAACAAGATAGATAATAATATCCTGAAGCTGGATACGGTGAACGAAGAATACATTCATCTCCTGGATCGTCCCAACGGGAAATATTCCGTAAGGAAGATCATCGAAAAGATGAAAGAATTCAAAGGAAATTGTATTATTCAGACTATGTTTCTGAAAGGTAGTTACCTTGGGAAAGATATGAATAATACATCCGATGAGTTTGTGCTCCCGTGGCTGGAAGCAGTCAAGGAGATAGCTCCCAGTCAGGTAATGATCTATACGATTGACAGGGAGACTCCCGATCATGATTTGCAGAAAGCCACTCATGAAGAACTGGACCGGATTGTAGAATTGATAAAGCGAACGGGAATTCCGGCAACAGCATCCTATTGATCGCTTACCTGAGATCATTTTAAACACATAAAACCCCCATATTATGAAAAACACGAATTTAGCCTTTTATGCTTTGGCAGGCATTTCTTCAATGCCTACTACGCTGACAGCCGGACAAGCTCATCCGAAGGAACGACCGGCTGACAAGCAGCAACCGAATGTAATCCTGATCGTCGCCGATGATTTGGGATACGGTGACTTGAGTTGCTATGGTGCTCATCGTATTTCTACACCGGGCATGGACCGTGTGGCGAATGAAGGAATCCGTTTCACACAAGGTTTTTGCACAGCGGCAACCTCTACTCCAAGCCGCTATTCCGTAATGACCGGTCTTTATCCCTGGACAAATACCGATGCAAAAATTCTGCCCGGTAATGCGGCATTAATCATCGACACCCAGAAGATTACTTTACCCAAGTTGATGAAACAAGCCGGATACGCTACCGGTTCTGTAGGTAAATGGCATATCGGATTGGGAGACGGTAAAGTAGACTGGAATAAAGAGGTTCATCCGGGAGCTGCCGAAATAGGATACGATTATTCCTTTATTCAAGCAGCAACGAACGACCGTGTCCCATGTGTATTTCTCGAAAACGGACGTGTAGTGGGGCTAGACCCCAATGATCCGTTGTATGTGGATTACCGGCAGAATTTTCCGGGAGAACCTACCGGAAAGAATAATCCCGAACTGCTCCGGATGCACCCGAGTGTGGGACATGCCGGTTCGATAGTCAACGGGGTGCCCCGTATCGGATTTCAGAAAGGTGGTAAGGCGGCACAATGGAAAGACGAGGAAATGGCGGAATTGTTTTTGAACAAGGCGAAGCAATTTGTCAATGACCATAAAGATGCCCCTTTCTTTCTTTATTACGGATTGCATCAGCCACACGTACCCCGTGTTCCTAACGAACGTTTTGCAGGTCAGTCGGGGATGGGACCCCGCGGGGATGTTATCTTGGAAGCCGACTGGTGTGTATCCGAATTTCTGAAAGAACTGGATAAACTGGGATTGGCTGAAAATACAATCGTCGTGCTGACCAGTGATAATGGTCCGGTACTGGATGACGGATACAAAGACGATGCAGTGGAGCTGGTAGGAGATCATAAGATAGCCGGTCCGCTTCGCGGAGGAAAGACAAGTATGTTCGACGGAGGTACACGTATACCTTTTATGCTTCGCTGGCCGGCAGCAGTTAAACCGCAGGTTTCCGATGCATTCGTCTGCCAGATGGATTTGCTGGCATCCTTTGCCGCCTTGTTAGGGCAGTCTTATCCGGACAAGCTGGACAGTGAAAATACCTTGGACACCTTTTTGGGCAAGAGCAAGAAAGGACGTGAAGAACTTGTCATTGAAGGAATGTTCAATTACGCCTACCGTCAGGGTGACTGGGCACTGATTCCTCCTTATTATAATCCGTATAGCAAGGAAGACGGAGACTTTATCGGTTTGGGATATGGATATAAGCTCTATAATCTGAAAAAAGATATCGGGCAGCAGGAAAATGTAGCAACCAAATACCCGAAGAAGCTGGGCGAATTGATCAACCGCTTTGAGTATCTGAAAGCGACTACGAATAAGGTGACACGCTATTGACCTCCGCTTATCCCTATGGGATTTGTGAATAAATAATAATAAAACAGCTTCTGATTTAGGGTAACCCAAAGATGAAGTGTATTTATTACCAAACGAGTAATTTTACAATCTGACACTAATAATCTTATAGTATGTCATCTGAATTAGTTAATATCATTTTTAAAAGAATATACAAAGGCACTTAATGTCTAATACTAAATAAATAAAAACATGAAAAAAGAAACCCCCATCTCTTTACGACATCTCAGGCGTATTACCGCCATTTTATTATTATGTCCAATTTCCCTTTCTTCCATACAGGCATCCGTAGCATCGGATCAGAGTGATGTTTCTTCGGCATCCGTCTGCCAGGAACAGACTTCGGGAATCCTTCGTGCAGAGAAAATAAACCCGACGACGGTTGATGTATTGTTCACGAACCAGCAACGGATGACTATCGACTTTTACGGAGAGAATATTTTCCGTGTCTTTCAGGACAATTCCGGAGGCGTCATCCGTGACCCCGAAGCGAAACCTGAAGCGCAGATACTTGTAGACCAGCCCCGACGCAAGGTTTCTGGACTGTCGGTGGATGAGAAAGATGGATATATCACCCTCACCACCGCCCAAGTACGGATTGAACTGAATAAGCAGACCGGACTGATGAAAGTCTTTAATCCATTGACCGGCAAATGTGTGATCGAAGAAGTCGCTCCGGTGGTATTCGGTCCTAAAGAAGTGACTGTAACCTTAAAGGAGAATCCCGAAGAATACTTCTACGGAGGCGGTGTGCAAAACGGACGTTTCTCTCATAAAGGCAAGGTTATTGCCATCGAAAATCAGAATAGCTGGACGGATGGCGGAGTGGCCTCCCCTGCCCCTTTTTACTGGTCTACCAATGGTTACGGAATGATGTGGTACACTTTCCGGAAAGGTGAATATGACTTTGGAGCAACAGAGAAAAACATAGTGAAACTGTCTCACAATTCTTCTTACCTTGATATTTTCTATATGGTCAACGACGGAGCCGTTTCCCTGTTGAATGATTTCTATCAGTTGACGGGAAACCCCGTTTTGTTGCCCAAATTCGGTTTTTACGAAGGACATCTCAATGCCTACAACCGTGACTACTGGAAGGAAGACGAGAAAGGAATCCTTTTTGAAGACGGAAAGCGTTATAAAGAAAGCCAGAAAGACAATGGCGGCATCAAAGAGTCTCTGAATGGTGAAAAGAACAATTATCAGTTCTCGGCACGTGCCGTTATCGACCGTTACAAGAATCATGATATGCCTCTCGGATGGTTACTTCCGAACGACGGTTACGGAGCCGGATACGGACAGACGGAAACGTTGGACGGCAACATCGCCAATCTGAAAAGCCTGGGAGACTACGCCCGCAAGAACGGAGTGGAAATAGGACTCTGGACACAGTCAGACCTGCACCCGAAAGAAGGTGTAAGCGCCTTATTGCAGCGTGACATCGTGAAAGAAGTCCGTGATGCCGGTGTGCGTGTACTCAAAACTGACGTGGCATGGGTAGGAGCCGGCTATTCCTTCGGATTGAACGGAGTGGCAGACGTAGGACATATTATGCCTTATTATGGCAATGATGCCCGTCCCTTTATCATTTCACTGGACGGCTGGGCAGGCACACAACGCTATGCCGGCATCTGGTCGGGCGACCAGACCGGAGGCGAATGGGAATATATCCGTTTTCATATCCCTACTTATATAGGTTCCGGTCTGTCCGGCCAGCCGAATATCTGCTCGGATATGGACGGAATCTTTGGTGGAAAGAATGCGGCAGTCAATATACGTGATTTCCAATGGAAAACATTTACCCCCATGCAGTTGAATATGGATGGCTGGGGCGCCAACGAAAAGTACCCCCATGCTTTAGGCGAACCAGCTACATCCATTAACCGCATGTATCTCAAACTGAAATCGGAGCTGATGCCTTACACGTATAGCTTTGCCCGTGAAGCGGTGGATGGTATGCCTCTCATCCGTGCCATGTTCCTCGACTATCCGAATGAATATACATACGGAACGGCTACCCGCTACCAATATATGTATGGTACCGACTTTCTCGTAGCCCCTGTCTATCAGAATACGAAGGCTGATAAAGAGGGCAATGATATCCGCAATGGAATTTATCTGCCCGAAGGCACTTGGATAGACTATTTCAGCGGAGAGAAATACGAAGGCAACCGTATTCTCAGCAACTTTGATACTCCGGTTTGGAAGTTACCCGTATTCGTAAAGAATGGCGCTATTATTCCGATGACACAACCTAACAATAATGTCAGCGAAATAGACCCCTCACTTCGCATCTATGAATTTTATCCGAACCGCCATACTGCAACCGTAGAATATGACGACGACGGTGTGACGGAAGCCTACCGTCAGGAGAAATCGGTATCTACCCTGATCGAATCGAACGTAGACGCAAAGAACCGTGTGACTATCACCATTCATCCCACAGCCGGAAGTTTCGACGGTTTTGTAAAAGATAAAAAGACGGAACTGCGCATCAACGTCACGGAGAAACCGAAGAAACTGACTGCAAGAATCAACAACAAGAAAGTAAAACTGACGGAAGTAAGCACGGCAGCGGAACTTCTGAATGGAGAAAACGTATTCTGGTACGAAGAAACCCCCAATCTGAATAAGTTTGCAACCAAAGGAAGTGAATTTGAGAAAGTGGTTATCACAAGGAATCCGCTGTTGCATATCAAACTGGGCAGCACCGACATCACCGCCAATCGTATCGAACTGGACGTGGAAGGTTTCCGCTTTGAACCGGCCGACCGGAACTTGGTAAGCACCGGAACTCTGTCTGTACCACAAAACGCTCAAGTAAGCGAGCAGAACAGAGAAGCATATACCCTGCAACCGACTTGGGACAAAGTACCCAATGCCGATTACTATGAGATTGAATTTAACGGAATGCTTTATACGACTATCCGGGATACTTACTTACTGTTTGAAGACCTAAAAGCGGATACTCCTTACGCATTCAAAGTGCGTGCTGTCAACAAAGACGGTGTTTCCGAATGGGCAGAGATTCAGGTGAAAACGAAGACTAATCCGCTGGAATTTGCTATTCGTGGCATTGAAGGTGAATCGACTGCCGCATCGCAGGGAGGATTCGGTGTAGACCGATTGTTCAACTTCTCCGAATCGGGAGATACATGGCACACGAAGTATAGCGTTAACTCCATACCATTAGATTTGATTATCGACCTCAAAACAGTTAACCAACTGGATAAGTTCCATTATTTGCCCCGTGCGGATGCCGGCAACGGTACACTGCTGAAAGGAACGGTATCTTACAGTATGGACAAAGAAAACTGGACGGAAGCCGGAGCATTCGAATGGCAACGGAATGGTGATGTAAAAGTATTCACTTTCACAGAGCGTCCAAATGCACGTTACATCAAACTGAACGTTACGGCAGGTGTAGGAAACTATGGTTCAGGTCGTGAAATCTACGTATTCAAAGTACCGGGAACGGCAAGTTACCTGCAAGGCGACATCAACAATGATGGCAAGATCGACCGCAATGACCTGACTTCTTATATGAACTATACCGGATTGCGTCGTGGCGACTCAGACTTTGAAGGTTATATCAGCAAAGGCGATATCAACATGAATGACTTGATAGATGCTTATGATATTTCTGTCGTAGCCACTCAGCTCGACGGCGGTGTCGACAGGGAAGCTACGGAGAAAGTATCCGGCTCTCTGTCCATCAGCACTCCGAAGAAGCAGTATCAAAAGGACGAAATCGTTGAAATCCGTGTGAAGGGTAATGATCTGCGTTCGGTTAATGCACTTAGCTTTGCTTTGCCTTATGATCAGAGCGACTATGAATTTGTAGGCGTGGAACCGCTGAATATGAAAGCAATGGAAAATCTGACTTATGACCGCCTGCATACGAATGGTGTGAAATCCCTCTATCCTACTTTCGTCAATATGGGAAAACAGGAGGCTTTGGAAGGTTCGGAAGAACTCTTTATTCTGAAATTGAAAGCGAAACGTAAAGTGAAGTTTGATCTGAATCTGAAAGACGGAATATTGGTTGATAAGCAACTGAGGATGCATTCATTCTAGAATGTGTTTCGTGTAAATCATTGATATATAACAAAAGAGGATGCCTGTGGGGAACTATTGGCATCCTCTTTGGGAGACAGACGGGAAGGATTACTTTCACAAGCAGTCCTTCAGTCTGCTACCTCCATATTTAATCTGGTTAGGGATTTCTTCATTTGAATACTCTTTTTATGAAGTGAGAATCATTCTATTAGATAGTAATCTTTATTCTATTAGTTCAAAACTGTGCAGGAATGAATAAAATATAGTGTATTGAAAAAGGACTATTATTCAATATACAGGAGCTATATGCCCAACATATTGGATATATAGCTCCTGCGCGTTGGATATATAGCTCCTGTACACAGGGCATATATACCCTGCACAGAGGCTAATCAGCTCTTACTTTACATCATCCCATGTATCTGTCCGGAACGGGAAAGCAGCAATCCCTAATGTATTGCGTAAAGTGATGTTTCCTACATAATTACGGAAAGCATACCGTACGGCTACCGGTTGGGCGACCTGATCGCTCCATACTTCCACATTTCTTGTGCGACCTGCAATCCGTGCTTTTGCCGGATAGAATTTCTTGTCGGCTCCTGCAATCTCGAAACCTTCCAATTCACAGCTGCCCGGTGCCAGTCCGGAAGGGGCATTGTCGAGTGTGACGATCGCTTTGTTCTTTGAATATTCCACCTTTGTCATCATCGGTCCGGTAGATGGAAATTTATGGAGACCGTATGTTTTAGTCAGTGCGAGATTGGCTAGCCGGAGTCCTACTACGTTTTTCTGAGGAGGATGAATGCAGAACTCGTCGCCGACATCTATCGTAGGAATCATTCCGGAGTTGGGGATTGTCTGCAATGCTTTCATTTGTGCTTCCTGCAATAAGGCGGAATTTATGTTCCGGCTGTTTCCGTATTTGTGCGGAGCAATCTGGACATAATAAAAAGGCATATCCGGTGCTTCCCATACATTTCTCCAGAGCTGCACCATCGCAGTCATCATCGGAGCATAGATCTGATAGTTGAATAGATTCGACTCTCCCTGATACCATAGAAATCCGCGTGCCGTATAGTTTTTCACAGGCAGTAACATGATATTATACAGGCATTGCAGCCGGCTGTTCGTATCTAACTTTGGATTTTTGGCGGCCTCTATATTTGCGCCTTCCACGGAGGCGAGCGTTTCTTCTGTCATCCATGCCTCGATTCGTGAACCTCCCCAGCTGTTGATGACCAGTCCTACGGGGAGATGAAGCGTTTCCGTCAGTTGTCGGGCAAAGAAGTAACCTGCGGCACTGCAATCCATAGTGGTTTCGGGCGAAGAAACTTCCCATTTCGCTCCTTCAAAGTCTGTCCGTTCTTTCACTCCTTTGGTTCGGGGGACAGTGATAAAACGGATACGGTCGCGGTAGTTGCCTGCGTTCAGAAGAGTTTCCAGCGAATGGTCGATGGGCTGTCCCATGTTTCCTTTCATGGTCATTTCCATGTTAGACTGACCGGAGCATATCCATACTTCTCCTATTAATATATCCGATAGCGTGACCCGGGTTCCGTCACTGATGGTAATAGAATAAGGGGTAAAACTTCCGGCAGGAGTATCCACTTTGACCAGCCATGCTCCTTCATCGTCTGTCGATACCTTATAAGTACGGTTATTCCACGAAGTGGTGACAGTCACCTTTTTGCTGTCTGCCCATCCCCACAGCTTAACGGAACTGTTTTGTTGAAGTACCATATGATCTCCCATCATGGCAGGGAGCTTCACTTTGCCTTGTGCAAGCGAGAAAAATAGAAGCGAGATTGTAAAAATCAGAAAATGTTTTTTCATACTATTGTTTTATTAATTAGGATTTGACAAATACTTCATTTAGGTCTAGGGCAAAATTACAACCTAATTTGAATATGGAATAATACTATTTAGTCATTCTCTGACAGATTTTGGTCGATTTACTCTAACTTCGCTTCTCTTCCAATGATTCATTTCCTTTCCGATGTACTTGTAGGAGAAAGAAGTTTTGAATATATTTGTATTAAGACGCTTTACAGCATATGTTTTTGATGAGACAATAACTGAATAATAATATGAATTGGTTAATACTATGAGTAAATTATCAGAGAATAACACATCCAGACTTGCTTCTTTGGATATTCTTCGGGGTTTTGATCTATTTCTTCTTGTCTTCTTTCAGCCGGTGTTTGCGGCGTTGGTACGACAGTTGAACTTGCCGTTTCTCAATGATATCCTTTATCAGTTTGATCATGAAGTGTGGGAGGGATTCCGTTTCTGGGATCTTGTGATGCCGTTGTTCCTCTTTATGACAGGTGCTTCGATGCCGTTTTCACTGTCAAAGTACATCGGTATGTCCGGCAGTTACTGGCCCGTCTATCGGAGGATTCTGAGGCGGGTGTTTCTGCTGTTTATTTTCGGAATGATTGTTCAGGGAAATCTGCTTGGACTGGACAGCAGTCATATTTATCTCTATTCAAATACTTTGCAGTCTATTGCTGTCGGCTATTTTATTGCGGCAGTCATTCAGTTACATTTTTCATTCAGGTGGCAGATAGGAATCACTTTGCTGTTGCTTTTCATATACTGGATTCCCATGACATTTTTGGGTGACTTCACACCGGCTGGAAACTTTGCCGAACAGGTGGACAGATGGGTTTTAGGTCGTTTCAGAGATGGTGTTTTCTGGAATGAGGACGGAACGTGGAGCTTTTCACCTTATTACAATTACACATGGATATGGAGCAGTCTGACATTCGGAGTGACTGTCATGCTTGGAGCTTTTGCCGGAAAGATTATGAAAGAAGGGAAAGCGAACCGTAAAAAGGTGGTACAGACTCTGTCCGTCATTGGTGTGCTTTTAGTAGGGCTGGCGATGCTTTGGAGTTTGCAGATGCCCATCATTAAGCGTTTGTGGACAGGTAGTATGACATTACTGTCCGGTGGTTATTGCTTTCTGCTGATGGCATTGTTTTATTACTGGATTGACTATAAGGGACACAGCCGTGGATTGAACTGGTTGAAAGTGTATGGTATGAACTCCATCACGGCTTATCTGTTGGGCGAAGTGGTGAACTTCCGTTGCATTGCTGATTCGGTCAGTTATGGGTTGAAACAATACATCGGAGATTATTATCCCGTATGGCTTACTTTTGCTAATTATCTTATTCTTTTCTTCCTGTTGAGAATGATGTATAAACGTGGCTTGTTTTTAAAAGTTTAGTGGAGCGGTAATCCCTCTCTTAAAATAAAAAAGAGCCATTTTAATCCCGAAAAGCAGGAGATAAAATGGCTCTTTCTTTATGTTGTAGTCTCTTTATTTCATGACTTCTTCCGCTCTATCCAGCGCTACCTTGAAGTTCGGGCAGATATTTTCTTTTCCCAGCAATTCATAGAATCCGGATTTCTCCAGCACCTTATATACTTTCTCATTGACTCCGGAAAGAATGACGGTAATCTTTTCTTTCTGCGACATTTCGCAAAGTGTAGTCAGATTATGAATACCTGTGGAGTCGATGAACGGAACTTTACGCATACGGATGATGCGTACATTCGGACGGTCTCCCAGCTGCGCCATCGTTTCTTCGAACTTCGTAGCGATACCGAAGAAGTAAGGACCGTTGATTTCATATACTTCCACTCCTTTAGGGATCATGATGTTTTCTTCGTTGACGGCGATATCCGATTCTTTATTCGGGTCGATCTCATCCGTAATGACGGAGATTTCAGTAGTCTCCATGACACGTTTCATGAAGAGTACGCAGGCGATGATCAGTCCTACTTCGATGGCAACTGTCAAGTCGAAGATAACAGTGAGGAAGAAAGTAATCAGCAATACGGTGACATCGGATTTCGGATTCTTCAGTAAAGCCTTGAAGACGCGCCAGCCGCTCATATTATAAGATACGATGACCAGTACTCCGGCAAGGCAAGCCATCGGAATATACTGTGCAAGGGGCATCAGGAAAAGAAGAATCAGAAGAAGAACAATCGCATGGATAATACCTGCAATCGGCGTCTTACCTCCATTGTTGATATTCGTCATCGTACGGGCAATAGCTCCGGTAGCGGGGATACCTCCGAACAATGGCGCTACGATATTTGCGGCACCCTGTGCGATTAGTTCCGTGTTGGAATCATGACGGTCGCCTATCACACCATCGGCTACGGTGGCAGACAAGAGTGATTCGATAGCTCCCAGCACTGCAATAGTGATAGCTACCGGAAACAGATTTTTGATAGCTTCCCAATCCAGAGCCGGTACAACGGCATCCGGCAACTCTGACTTAATGGTGAAACGGTCGCCGATGGTCGGAATGCAATCTATTCCGCCATAAGTCTTCATCAGATAGACGGCCACTGTCACTACAATAATGGCAATCAGCGATCCGGGAATTTTTTTAGAAAACCGGGGAGTGATTGCAATGATAATGATGCTGACAATACTTACAATGGTATTCCACCAATTCACGGTATCGAAATGACGGAAATAAATCATCCATTTCCCGACAAAATCTCCCGGTACTTTTTCACCTCCGAAAGACAGGCCGAAGATATCGGCAATCTGCGTAGTAAAAATGGTAACGGCAATACCGCTGGTGAAACCGACGATAATGGGATACGGAATAAACTTGATAACGGCTCCGAGCTTGAACACTCCTAATAATATAAGGAGAACACCTGCCATAAGCGTTGCCACAATCAGTCCGGCTTCGCCATATTGCTGGATGATGCCGTAGATGATCACAATGAAAGCTCCTGTCGGTCCGCCGATCTGGACTTTGCTTCCTCCCAGCAGAGAGATGATGAATCCGGCAATAATAGCAGTGATAATACCTTTCTCGGGCGATACTCCCGAAGCAATACCGAAGGCGATGGCCAGTGGAAGTGCTACGATGCCGACAATGACGCCTGCCATCAGGTCCGCCATAAACGTTTCTTTCGAATAATTCTTTAAACAAGAAACCAATTTGGGTTTAAATTCAAATAACTTCATTTCTGTGAATTATTATATATAATTTGCTCTTTTGCAAAGTAGAGGTTGCAAAATTACGCAAAATAATCGAGATAAGTATGTTTAGCAACATGCTATTTGATTGTTGATAGGTTTTATCTATGAATCGATAGTTTTTATTCATCAAGAAAAGGGAGCTTATTACGAACAAATCGCTTATATTTGCGTTATAAATAGTACGACAAGTTACGTTTGGTAATAACCAATTTAAATATAGATTAGAATTATGACTAAAAGTATTAAAGGAACCCAGACAGAGAAGAATCTGCTGACTTCATTCGCAGGAGAATCACAGGCTAGAATGCGTTACACTTATTTTGCAAGTGTTGCAAAGAAGGAAGGTTACGAACAAATTTCAGCAATCTTCACAGAGACAGCTGATCAGGAAAAGGAACACGCTAAACGTATGTTCAAGTTCCTGGAAGGTGGTATGGTAGAAATTACTGCCAGCTATCCGGCTGGTGTGATCGGTAATACACTCGAAAATCTTCGCGCTGCCGCTGCCGGCGAACACGAAGAATGGTCACTGGATTATCCTCATTTCGCTGATGTGGCAGAACAGGAAGGTTTCCCGATGATTGCTGCTATGTACCGCAATATCTCAATCGCTGAGAAAGGCCACGAAGAAAGATACCTGGCTTTCATGAACAACATCGAAAATATGACTGTATTCGCTAAAGAAGGCGAAGTGGTATGGCAATGCCGTAACTGCGGTTATATCGAAATCGGTAAGGAAGCTCCTGAAGTTTGCCCGGCATGTTTGCATCCGCAGGCTTATTTCGAGGTGAAGAAAGAAAACTATTAATAAGAGGTGTTTATTAGATAATAAAAATGCCGCTTGCATATAATTGCAAGCGGCATTTTATTTATTAAGATATTTCATTATCTGACTGTATCATCTCTGTAGATCGTTACAGTCCTTTCTTTCGTAGAGTCATTTTTGATACTGGTCACATCTCCCTTTGTGGTAAAGTACACATAGTTTCCCATATCCATAAATCGATAGACTTTGACTCCGTCATGCTCGAACAAATAGCTGACTTCGTAAGTTCGGTTATTTTCCGATTTGCCTTGTTTCAATGGGATCCCTGTATAGCAGGAACTTACACCTGCCATAACGAATAAAAGAATAAATAGTCTAGTTAATGTTTTCATGATTATTTTTTAGCGTGTGGATAATCAATCGTATAATGCAATCCGCGGCTTTCTTTGCGTTCCATCGCCTGACGCATAATCAGATATCCTACGTTGACCATATTACGCAATTCACAGATCTCTCTGGAGGCTACGCTGCGTTTGAACAGGCTTTCAGTTTCTTCGTAAATGATATCCAGTCGGTCCCAGGCACGTTTCAGACGAAGGTCGCTGCGGACAATACCTACATAAGTACTCATAATCTGGTTGACTTCCTTCATGCTTTGCGTGATCAGTACCATCTCTTCCGGTGAACGGGTTCCCTCGTCGTTCCATTCGGGGATGGCTTCGTTGTAGGCATACTGGTCTACAACTTCCAGACTATGCTTGGCGGCGGCGTCGGCATATACGACAGCTTCGATCAGTGAGTTGGAAGCCAGACGGTTGCCGCCGTGAAGACCGGTGCAGGAGCACTCTCCTACTGCATAGAGGCGTTCGATGGAAGACTGTCCGTTCAGGTCTACGAGGATACCGCCGCAAAGATAGTGGGCTGCCGGAGCTACCGGAATGTAATCTTTGGTGATGTCGATGCCCAGGCTGAGGCATTTCTCGTAAATATTGGGGAAGTGCTTCTTTGTCTCTTCCGGGTCTTTGTGGGTGACGTCGAGATAAACATGGTCATCACCCCGATTTTTCATTTCGTTGTCGATGGCACGGGCTACGATATCGCGCGGAGCGAGTGAAAGACGGGGATCGTATTTCTGCATGAACTCCTTGCCGTCCATCGTGCGGAGTACGCCACCGTAGCCACGCATCGCTTCCGTAATCAGGAACGAAGGGCGGTCGCCCGGATGGTACAGGGCGGTAGGGTGGAATTGCACGAACTCCATATCCTTCACCGTACCTTTGGCACGATAGACCATGGCGATACCGTCTCCGGTAGCGACTAGCGGATTGGTGGTCGTTTTATAAACAGCTCCTACTCCACCGGTGGCCATGAGAGTCACTTTGGCGAGATAGGTATCTACTTTTCCGGTTTTCGGGTCGAGGATGTAGGCACCGTAGCATTTGATGTCCGGTGTCTGGCGGGTAACAGTTACTCCCAGATGATGCTGGGTCAGGATTTCAACGGCAAACTGGTTTTCGATCACCTCGATGTTCGGATGCCTTTGCACGGCTTTGATCAGGCTGTCCTGAATTTCTGCTCCCGTATTATCTTTATGGTGAAGAATGCGGAACTCGGAGTGTCCTCCTTCGCGGTGCAAGTCAAATTCGCCTTTCTCGTTTTTGTCGAAGTCCACGCCCCATTTGATCAGTTCTTCAATTTGCGCAGGCGCTTCGCGCACTACTTTTTCTACTGCGCCACGGTCGCTGATCCAGTCGCCGGCAATCATCGTGTCTTCAATGTGTTTGTCGAAATTATCCACCAGCAGGTTGGTGACGGACGCCACTCCTCCTTGTGCGAAGTACGTATTGGCTTCTTCCAGCCCGCTTTTACAGATAAGAGCAACTTTACCTTTGTGCGCCACTTTGAGCGCAAAACTCATACCGGCAATTCCGGAGCCGATAACGAGGAAATCGAATTTTCTTACCATAATTTTGTTTATTTCTCACCGCAAAGCTACAAAATAAGTCACTTCGTTGTTCTTTTCGTTGTCACTAATTCATAAATTTGCTACCTTGCACGCAAAAATCTGACAAAATGAATCGAATTTTTCATGCCCGCATCGCCTGGTACCAGTATTTTCTGCTGGTGGTGCTTACTGTAAATGCCGTCGGCGCTTTGTGGTGTAAATATATCTTGCCGGCAGTGCTACTAATGCTCTTGCTTATTGTAGTCATCGAACAGATTATTCATACGGTTTATACCGTATCTACCGATGGAGTTCTGGAGATATCCACCGGACGTTTTATGCGTAAAAAAGTAATTCCAATTGCCGAAATCACGGCTATCCGGAAGTATCATTCCATGAAATTCGGAAAGTTTTCGGTGACGAATTATGTCTTGATAGAGTATGGAAACGGGAAGTTTGCTTCGGTGACGCCTGTCAAGGAACGTGAATTTGTGGAGTTGATTAAAAAGAGAATGGAACTATAAATTTTATACCTATGAAATACCAAGTCATTATCATCGGTGGCGGTCCCGCAGGATATACAGCCGCCGAAGCTGCCGGCAAAGCCGGTTTGAGCGTACTCCTTATCGAGAAGAACAATCTGGGAGGTGTCTGCCTGAATGAAGGATGCATCCCGACGAAAACTCTGTTGTATTCGGCAAAGACTTACGACAGTGCACGTCATGCCTCGAAATATGCGGTGAATGTCTCCGAAGTCTCTTTTGACTTGCCGAAGATCATTGCCCGCAAAAGTAAAGTGGTGCGCAAACTGGTATTGGGTGTAAAGGCAAAGCTGACCTCCAATAATGTCGCGATGGTGACGGGAGAGGCGCAGATCATAGATAAAAATACAGTTCGCTGTGGCGAAGAGACATACAATGCGGAAAATCTGATCCTTTGTACAGGCTCCGAGACCTTTATCCCTCCTATTACTGGCGTGGAAACGGTGAATTACTGGACGCATCGGGATGCGCTGGACAGTAAGGAACTGCCTGCCTCCCTTGCCATTGTAGGCGGTGGAGTGATCGGTATGGAGTTTGCGTCATTCTTTAATAGTCTCGGTGTGCAGGTGACGGTGATTGAGATGATGGATGAGATTTTGGGAGGAATGGATAAGGAACTGTCTGCATTGCTTCGTGCCGAATATGCGAAGCGGGGCATTAAATTCCTGCTCAGCACTAAAGTTGTCGCCTTATCACAGACGGAAGAAGGTGCGGTTGTTTCATACGAGAATGAAGAAGGAAAGGGCAGTGTTATAGCAGAAAAACTATTGATGAGCGTTGGACGCCGACCTGTGACGAAAGGTTTTGGACTCGAAAATCTGAATCTGGATAAAACCGGGCGTGGCGCTATCAAGGTCAATAAGAAGATGCAGACTTCGCTGTCCGGCGTTTATGTCTGCGGTGATCTGACAGGCTTTTCTTTGCTGGCTCATACGGCTGTCCGTGAGGCCGAGGTTGCCGTACATTCTATTTTGGGTAAGGAAGATGCAATGAGTTACCGGGCTATCCCCGGCGTTGTTTATACGAATCCGGAGATTGCAGGAGTCGGAGAAACGGAAGAATCGGCCTCAGCAAAAGGAATTACTTATAAGGTGGTGAAACTTCCGATGGCTTATTCCGGTCGTTTTGTGGCGGAGAATGAAGGTGTGAACGGAGTCTGCAAAGTACTGCTGGATGAACAGGAGCAGATAATCGGAGCACACGTGCTGGGCAATCCTGCTTCGGAAATCATCACTCTTGCCGGTACTGCCATTGAGCTTGGACTGACTGCCGCCGCATGGAAGAAGATTGTTTTCCCTCATCCTACGGTAGGAGAGATTTTCCGGGAGGCATTATAAGATTGATCATAAGCGGATAGCCGTGATATTCAAGATACGGAAGAAGTTGAAGTAGCATGAAAGTTAATGTAGAAGGTTGATGAAGAAGTATTTGTTGTTTTTGGTTTTATCAGTTGTCCTGTTGCCCGCATCCGTATGGGGACAGGCAAATCTTTCTCAGATTGATTCACTAATCAAAAGAATGCTTCCCGAAGCATCCGAAGTCGGCATATCCGTGTATGACCTGACAGCGAAGAAGTCATTATATACTTATCGTGATACGAAACTCTCCCGTCCGGCTTCTACCATGAAGCTGCTCACAGCTATTACGGCCCTCTCCCGTCCCGATGCGGACAATCCTTTCCGTACGGAAGTCTGGCACGACGGGGTGATAGAGCATGATACGTTGCAAGGCAACTTGTATGTTGTCGGTGGATTCGATCCGGAATTTGACAGTTTGATGATGGATTCATTGATCGAAGAAGTAATCACCTTCCCTTTTTCGGTAATCAACGGACAGGTGTATGGCGATGTTTCGATGAAAGATTCCCTTTATTGGGGGCACGGATGGGCATGGGATGATACTCCGGAGGCTTATCAGCCTTATATGTCTCCGTTGATGTTTTGTAAGGGTGCTGTGGAAGTGACGGTGGTTCCCGGCTCTCTACAAGGAGATACGGCAAGCGTTTCCTGCAAGCCTGTGTCTTCTTATTATACCCTGACGAACCGGACAAAGACACGTACTCCTTCTGCCGGAAAATATTCATTATCGAGAGACTGGTTGACCAATGGGAATAATCTGATCGTAACAGGCAATGTTCCTACGTTTAGAAAGGATTTGATAAATGTCTATGATTCAGGGAGCTTCTTTATGCACGCTTTTTTAGAACGTCTCCGTGCTAAAGGAATCGTGGTTCCCGAATCGTACGGTTTTACCGAATTACCGTCCGATGGAGCAGAGCAGATGGCTCGCTGGGAGACTCCGGTGCAGAAGGTCTTGAATCAGTTGATGAAGGAAAGTGATAATTTGAATGCGGAAGCAATGCTTTGCCGGATTGCGTCACAAGCTACAGGAAAGAAACGTGTGACGGCGGAGGATGGCATTGTTGAGATTATGAAACTGGTTCGTAACCTCGGGCACGATCCGAAAGACTATAAGATTGCGGATGGTTGCGGATTGTCTAATTATAATTACCTGTCTCCTGCCCTGTTGGTCGATTTTCTGAAATATGCCTATTCACAATCCGATGTTTTTCAGAAACTGTATAAGTCCCTTCCTGTTGCCGGAATAGACGGAACGCTGAAAAACAGAATGAAGAATACTCCCGCATTCAGAAATGTCCATGCAAAGACCGGTTCGTTTACGGCGATCAATGCCCTTGCCGGTTATCTGAAGATGAAGAACGGACATACCTTGGCTTTTGCCATTATGAATCAGAATGTGCTTTCGGCTGCCAAGGCGAGGGCGTTTCAGGATAAGGTTTGTGAGGTGATTATCGGACATTGAAAGGAGCATTGAATAAGGTTGTTGATAGAAATGATAAATATCTGCTGAAAAAAAGTACTCTTTTATTTGAACGTTTGCTTTGCTCGCGTGTATGCTTTGTCAGAACGGTTCTAATTAAGCAATGTTGAATTTAATAAAAGAGTGAATAATGAAAACTATCAAATACTTGTTACTTGTCTTATTGTGCTATTGTACAGCACAGGTTTATTCTCAAAACAAGGCAAGCTGGGTCCCGGACTCTATTGCATCTCAGATTCCTGTAATTCAGAATCAGGCCCGGGAATGGAAACAGAAGATCTATGAAAACCCTAAAGATGAAAAAGCATGGATGTCCTATGCACGAACGATTCAAACACTCAAATCGCTTACTCCCGGCGATGATATAGAAAAGGAAATCAATGAGATGATGGACAAAATGAAAAAAGAGATACCCAATACTGCTACTTATGCCTTGATACAGAATATGATTTTACCTTTTGGAAAAAATGATATGACTTTTGATGAAATTATAGATAAGTGGCCTGATGCTGTGATGCATTATCCTGTTTATATGGGCTTGTCTTTTAGCAATAAGGATAGGCTGAAAGACATTTCTACCCGGTGGTATCAATCAGGTGCATATCCTGTTCAGTCTTTAAATTATACCTATAATGAATTGACTTCTGCCGAAAAGGACGCATTGATATTTACTGATGTTAATTGGACGCTGTTTGGAAGTTATCTGCTTCAATATGGAAAGGGATTGTTTGATGATAAAAAAGTAATCCTTTCAGGTTTAATCCTTCCTTCATTTTCTATGAACAGGCTTACGGAGGAATTAGGCATACCGGAGTTCAAAGATACTGACCCTGAATTTTATAAAAGTAAAACTCCTACGGCAACATTTGCAAATGAAATCAAAAAACGTATAGAGCATATTGCCAAATATACCAACCGTCCCATTTATATCTCTGTCTCAACCAATGAAGCTGTGAAAGATCTGCTGAAAGACCATTTATATACTGAAGGTCTGTTAATGAGATATTCTGCCAAACCTTATGATAATCTGGCTATCATGCGTCGCAATTATGAGAATACTTATCTGTTAGATTACTTATACGAGTCTTTTTATCCTGAGACGTTGACGAATGTTTGTCTTGATTTGAAAGGAGTAAAAATGCTTAGCATATATTATGTACCGGCTTTCAAGTCCCTTCTCCAGTTTTATAAGGAATCAGGTGATGTGACTCATTATGATAAGCTTCATGCTTTATTGGAATCTATCATTAAGAAAGCGGATTATTACAATGAGGAAGTACGTGAACGGTATCTTAAAAGTATTAATTTCTAATCGTTCTTCTCATAAAGACTATGAAAAGACTTATATATATATTATTCCTCTTGATAGGTTTTGAGCAGGCTTTGTTTGCCCAGAAAATAGATACCTTGAGAACTGAACGTCTTGAGCTACGTTTGGAACCCGATTTGGTAGGCTTTATTCCTTGTGGAAAAGAATGGTTTCAAGTTCAAAAAGATGCATGGAAGTTAGAAATCGATAAAGATGTGAGAAATGAAAAAGCGTGGGAGAATTACTATCTTGCGTGCAAAGGAATTTGGGATGAAGACACATTGCTATGGAAGAAAGAACAGCCTCGTTTACTTAAGAAAATGAAAAAGTACATTCCTGATACACGGGTGTATTATAAAGTATTGGATGATGAGGTTATGATTTCTGACAAGGACAAAAGAGAGGCAATCAAGGAGAAGATTGTTTATTTGAGACGGGATTGTGAAAGGGATTACAGAGATGATATGTGGTATTATCAACGGCATGGACAGATAGATAAGGTGAGGGAAATAGCACGCGAATGGTTTGACAGCGGATTATATTCACGAAGTATCCTGACTTATTATTATAATGAATTTGTAGGGCTGAAAAGGAATGCTATTCTTGCGGGAACCGGTCCCGAATGGGCCTACAGCGTATTGCTTCAGTATGGAGCAGGGTTGTTCAAGGATGTGGAAGTAGTAGATTTAAGTGAGTTGATGAATCCGGAGGAAGAGAGCGACTTTTGGAAGACAAAAGGAATAGATGTAAATACCCTTCCCGACCGGGGAAAGGTAAAATGTCCCGGTGCATGGTATTTTGCGGAGAAAGAGCAGCGTCCTGTATATATTTCTCAATATTCTGCAAGTAGACAAGACGTAGTGGAAATGAAAGACTTCCTCTACTCTGAAGGATTGGTATTCAGATATTCCTTAAAACCATATGATAATATGGCTATTTTAAGAAGAAATTATGAACAGGTTTATTTGCTTGATTATTTACAGTCCCCTATTATTACGGATATTTCACGTGGTGAAGATTCCTATGTTCTTTCTTTTCTTCCCCTTTTACAATTCTATCGTACAAGTGGAGACAAGAATCAATATTTGAGGCTGAAGAAGTTGTTATTAGATATTGTGGATCGTATGGATGATGGGTGTTTTGTAAATAAGTCTTGGGTAGATGCAAAGACTGCCGAACATTTGAAGTTGTTTAATAGAATTTTTGATCATGTAAGAGATATGGAAAAAAAAGGACTAACTTCTGTTATAGTTCGTTCATTTAAGGAAGAGCACCGGAAAGAATATCAACAATTAATAGAAATGGTAGAGCCATGATGCTATTCACTTCTTTCAGCCACGACGAAACAGACGAACAGCTAATGGAACGCTTTGCATTCAGGAACAGTGAGAAAGCATTCGAAGAGCTTTACTGCCGTTATGCTCCCCGGTTTAAAGGTTTCTTTATGCGGATGCTGTCGGCAGACGGAGCGTTGGCGGATGATTTTCTGCAAGAGTTGTTTCTTCGTGTTTATGAGGCAAGAGGTAGTTATCAGCATGGAAAACAGTTCTCTACATGGGCGTTTGCGATGGCGTATAATCTTTGCAAAAATGAGTACCGCCATCGTGATATAGTAGACGAGTATCGTTTACAACAGTCATATACCAATGAAGAAGATAGCTATTCCTCGCTTGAGTTTGAGGTGGCACATGATCGTCAGGTTTTCGACCGGCAGTTGAAGAAAGTACTTGCAGGGTTGACAGATGAACAACGGGCAGCATATACGCTGCGTTATGAAGAAGAGCTTCCGGTACAGGAGATTGCGCAAATCCTGTGTTGTCCGGAAGGTACGGTAAAGTCTCGCTTATATTATACTTTGAAAGTATTGCAGCGTTCTTTATCAGATTATAACCCCCAAAAATAGATGAATATGAAAAGTGATGATTTAGAAAGACTGGAAGAGTCTCAGGAAATGCAACAGTTGATTCATGCTGCTAAAGAGCAATATGAGCAGGAAAAATCAGTTCACCCTCCTGTTGCTTATGCTGCTTTTGCACAGAATCTCAGAGAGAGACAGAAGGACGGAAAGATGAAAGCGAAGCAGGAACCGCCCGAAAGGGAAACTTTTGAAGTGAAAGGTGGAAAGCGCTCAGGAATTTCTCCCTGGTGGCTGGTGGCCGCGTGTTTGTTGGGTGGGATAATAGGCTATGGGATTTCGACCACTTCAGACAGGCAGGAAGCTGGTTTGGAGAGACTTGCTGTAGCAGATACGGTGATTGTCGTACGCGAGCGGGTGGATACTGTCTATCGGGAGGTGGAAGTTCCGTCTCAGCCTTTGGTAGCTTCACGGTCAACGGTAAAGTCCAAAAGTACGGGACTTACGAAGGAACATGTTAAGCAGAGTAGGAAAGCTGTGCAGAAAGCGGAACCTGCTTTTATCTCTATTGAGTTCTTGCAACAGCAACAAAATCTGCCGGACCCGAATAGTGAGTGTTATGCTGCAAACGGGATGACTGTTGCAGAAGGTAATTATCCGTTCCATTTATTGGCGACAGTTCCATGTAAGTAGCACTTTGTTGTTGCGGATGCCAGCTTACGTATTTGTTTTTACCTGTAACGAATCAATGACTTGGTAGTCTTGCTCAATGACAAAGTTTATAGGAACAGACATACGGACTGCTACAGGACGCCCCAGTTGCATACCTGATTTCCATCGTGGCATGGATTCGATGATGCGTAATGCTTCTTTATCCAAGCTGGCAGATACGCTTTTGGTAACTTTTGCATCGCTGACATATCCGTTTACGTCGATGGTGAACTCTACGGTGACTTGTCCCTCTTCTCCTGCCTGAAAAGCTTCTTCCGGGTATTGTATGTTTTTCTTGATAAATTCATCGAACCCGCTTAATCCTCCCGGGAAGTCGGGACCGTTGATTATAAAATTAATCATCGTTTGCTCAGGCATATCTTCGGGCTTAACCTTGATGATTTGCTTTTTCTGAATAAATATATTATTAATTTGAAAAGTATCCGGCTTCATTCGCACAAGAAGTTCCGATGGAAAATCTTTATCCAATTGTATCAGCACATCTTTCATACCTATATGTGAGAAACGGAGTGTCTCTTTATGTTTGGCCTCTACAGAAAAGTCTCCATTCATGTCCGAGGAAGTATATCTGCCGGTTCCCGGAATATAGATGCTTACAGCACGCACAGGCTCTCCCTGCAAATTGGTCACCTTGCCCTTGAACTGTTGCAGTTCCCTTTTTTGCGAAAAAACATCGTTTGTATTTGCAACGCAAATACAAACGATGAATGATAGTATGAACGACAGACGTTTCATGCCTTATCTGGCATACTCCGCCCAATTCGTATTCTTCATATCCCCGCTCTTGGCCAGTTCGGCGTGCATACCGAGTGCGGCCTGGATAGCGTGTGGAGTCTGCGCCCTGCCACCGGCCAGTTTGAGATAATCCCAGAGAAGCTGTTTATAGTCGGGATGTGCACAGTTTTCGATGATGGCTTGTGCACGTTCCTTCGGGCTCTTGCCACGCAGGTCGGCTACACCTTGCTCGGTGATAATGATATTCACGGAGTGTTCGCTGTGGTCGAGGTGAGAAACCATCGGGACGATAGCACTGATCTTACCTTCTTTGGCAACAGACGGACAAGTGAAGATAGAGATATAAGCATTGCGGGTGAAGTCTCCCGAGCCACCGATACCGTTCATCATCTTCGTTCCACCGATATGAGTAGAGTTTACGTTACCGTACAAGTCCACTTCGATAGCTGTATTGATAGAGATAATACCCAGTCGGCGAACCACTTCCGGATTGTTTGAGATTTCCGACGGGCGGAGAACCAGCTTGTCGCGGAAGAAATCCATATCGTTGTAAATACCTTCCAGACAGTCGTTGGTAACAGTCAGTGAGCAGGCGCTACCGAATTTGATGCGTCCTTCACGGATCAATCCGATGACGGAGTTCTGGATAACCTCTGTGTACATTTCGAATGCGGGAATCGTCTTGTCACGTCCCAGTGCACCGAGCACAGCGTTAGCGATATTTCCTACGCCCGACTGCAGCGGAAGGAAAGTAGACGGAATGATGCCACGCTTCATGTCGGCAGCGAGGAAGTCGGCAACGTTCTGACCGATTTTGTCAGTCAACGGATCGGCATCGGCAAATGAGCGTGCTTCGTCCGGCCAGTTGGTTTCTACTACGCCTACGATCTTTTTCGGGTCTACCTGAATATAAGGCAATCCGATGCGGTCACTCGGCTTGTAGATGGGGATTTCGCGGCGGTAAGGCGGGTCGAGCGGTTCGTACACGTCGTGCAGACCCATGCAGGATTTGCTGTGTGCGGCGTTCAACTCAACGATGATCTGGTCCGCCAGGCGGCAGATAGTCGGAGAAATACCACCGGCAGCAGTCAGATAAATCTTTCCGTCCGGAGTCACTTCGCAGGCTTCGATGATGGCTACGTTCACTTTGCCCATGAAGCCATAGCGCACTTCCTGTGCCATTTGCGACAGATGGATGTCGTTGTAGGCAATTTCACCGTTATTCACGGCTTTGCGGAAGTCGGAGTTGGTGGTATAAGGGGCGCGGTAGCGGATGGCCTTTGCGCGAGACATAACGCCGTCACAAGATTCTCCGGTAGAAGCACCTGTAAAAATTCCTACTTGAAATGGATTACCTTTGGCATGTTCCGCTTCTGCAATTTTTGCAAGTTCAGCTGTAACAGCCTTTGCAGTTCCGGCGGGAGTAAATCCGCTCAGACCGATGTTGTAGCCATGTTTGATCAGGCTTGCAGCTTCTGCTGCCGAAATACGATTGAATGACATAAATAGTATAATTTCGCGTTAAATGCGGTTGATATTTGTTGGTTAATACTTATCACTTAATACTTTCGCTGCAGGATTTCTCCCCAGATAATAGCGCGGCGGGCTTCTTCTACGGAATGGATGGAGAAATCTTCCTCGCCGGCGGGTTCCGGATGGTCATAGTGGGAACCTTGCTTCGTGTTTCGTTTATCTTGTGCGGAACTGTTTGCTATGGATGCAGCCACAGATACTTCTTCTTTTTTCTTTTTCTTTGGCGTTGGTTTGGGAGCCGGTTGTTCCATAGGTATGGGCTGGAGCAGTTCGTCCAAAGCCCTGCTGCCTCTCCCCCAGAATTCGGGTATGGGAATAGCATCAGGATCTACTTCGACCGGAGACGGTGCAGGCGGGACGGGGCGTTTATTCTGAGCCTTTTTCGACTTGTTGTTCTTGCTCACCTCTTTGAATATTCCCACAAGAATGACACCTGCTATCAGGAGAAATTTCAAAAAATCTTCCATTCTGTTTCACTTCTAAATAGTTAATCTGCCAAAGTTACACATTATATCTGGTTTGAGCTAACATTTTGTTATGAAAAAAGGGCAGCTTCACAGCTCCCCTTAATTTTTTTAACCTAAACCTTAACTATGAAAAAATCTAATGTTTCTTTCATTGCACAAATGTGAAAAATAAAATTAAATTTAGCAAGGATATGCCCCGTAAATGTTTATTTCATTAACATTAATTATCAGAATAATGCCTGAACTACAAGTTTTTGCGTTATTTTCGTACCATTTTACCGCTTATTGAATTCGAAGCCGTATCTTTGCGGATAAATTTAAAACAAGATTTGAATATGAACGAATTAACGGGAGCGGACTTTAAATCCGCAACTGCTGATGACAACAAGAAGTTGTTTATCGAGACTTATGGCTGCCAGATGAACGTGGCGGACAGTGAGGTGATCGCTTCGGTGATGCAGATGGCGGGCTATTCGGTAGCCGAAACGCTGGAAGAGGCCGACGCAGTGTTTATGAATACCTGCTCTATCCGTGACAATGCGGAGCAGAAGATTCTGAACCGCCTGGAGTTTTTCCACTCGCTGAAGAAAAAGAAGAAGGCCCTGATTGTAGGCGTACTGGGCTGTATGGCGGAACGGGTGAAGGATGATCTGATTACGAACCATCATGTCGATCTGGTGGTCGGTCCGGATGCTTATCTGACGTTGCCTGAGCTGATTGCCGCGGTAGAGGCCGGCGAGAAAGCGATCAACGTAGACCTTTCGACAACCGAGACTTACCGTGATGTGATTCCGTCGCGTATCTGCGGCAACCACATTTCCGGATTTGTATCCATCATGCGCGGATGCAATAACTTCTGCACCTACTGTATCGTGCCTTATACACGCGGACGCGAACGCAGCCGTGATGTGGAAAGTATTCTGAATGAAGTGGCCGACCTTGTTGCCAAAGGTTATAAGGAAGTTACCCTGCTGGGGCAGAATGTCAACTCTTACCGGTTCGAGAAGCCGACGGGCGAAGTGGTTACCTTCCCGATGCTGCTCCGTATGGTGGCCGAAGCTGCTCCGGGCGTGCGCATCCGTTTCGCGACTTCCCATCCGAAGGATATGAGCGATGAAACGCTGGAAGTGATCGCCCAAGTGCCGAATGTGTGCAAGCATATCCACCTCCCTGTGCAGAGCGGCAGCTCCCGCATCTTGAAACTGATGAACCGCAAATATACCCGTGAGTGGTATCTGGACCGGGTAGCCGCTATCAAGCGTATCATTCCCGATTGCGGACTGACTACCGATATCTTCTCCGGTTTCCATTCCGAAACGGAAGAGGACCATCAGCTCTCGCTTTCTCTGATGGAGGAATGTGGCTATGATGCCGCTTTTATGTTCAAATATTCCGAACGTCCGGGGACGTATGCGTCGAAGCATCTTGAAGATAATGTGCCCGAAGACGTGAAAGTTCGCCGTCTGAATGAGATTATCGCTTTGCAGAACCGTCTGTCCGCGGAGTCCAATCAACGTTGCATCGGCAAGACGTATGAAGTGCTTGTAGAAGGCGTTTCCAAACGTTCGCGCGATCAGTTGTTCGGCCGCACGGAGCAGAATCGGGTGGTGGTGTTCGACAGAGGCACGCACCGTATCGGCGATTTTGTCAATGTGCGGGTGACGGAAGCCAGTTCGGCTACGCTGAAAGGCGAAGAAGTCTAGTATATTATTCTCGATGTCGGGACTGATTAAAAATCGATAGTATCATAAATTCCCCTCCTTCCCGAAGGAGGAGATTTGAGATACTGCCGACTTTTTAGTCAGCCCATGCAATATATTAAAGAAGGTATTTCAAAATGAAATGAACCCCGAAAGTCAGACAATAAACTTTCGGGGTTCACTTCGTTTAAACTTTGCCCTTTTCCTCTTTCCGGAGCAAAAGAAGCGTCATTCAAATTACATCATCATGTGTCTGCGGATGGAGAATTTCACGATTGCCATTGCATTGATGGTGCTGAAAGGGATATCCATTGGGTCGTGATGAGCGTTGTAGCTTACCAGCTTGAGGCATCCTTCCTTTTCCGAGCGGTTCACATACTTCACCGCCAGGTACTCGTCTCCTTCGATAGTAAACGAAACCAGATACATTTCGCCGTAAATAAGGTTGCTGAAACTGTTAATCTCTTTAAAGCCTACGATGTCTCCCGATTTCAGTATCGGATACATGCTGTCGCCACTGATGTAGACGGCTCCGTCACATAAGGGAATGCTTGGAATCTGTATCTTTCCTACCATATACTGTCGCTTGTTGGTGAGCAACGTTTTCAGATTGGCGGCAGCTGTAATATCATATAGGGCAACGCTGCGGTCGTCCAACGCCTCTACTGTTTTAGGGTTGTGAATCATCTGGACCTCACCGCTTGCTAAATCGCTTTTGCATAACTTGGTTTGATGTCTGGGGGTACCCTTCCCAACCAGCAGCCAATTGAGGTCTACATCTCTCATTTTGTTGAGCAGCAGATGAAAGTCAATCCGGTTTCTGGCGCACCAGTTGGATAATGTTGCACGTGAAACACCTAAGTAACTGGCCAGTTCACTGTCCTTTTTAAAGTTGAGCGCCTGCTTGGCGCGCTTTACTATTCCCGAAACATCTAGAAATGTATCCATTTTATTCTTGTTTTAAATTAGTGTAAAGATGTTGGAACTTCTTATTCGTTCATTGATAGTCAGTTATATAATTTTTTAGCGTTAATTTCTAAAACCGTTTGTTTTATGTGAGAAAACTGCTTTATCTTTGTAGCAGCAAACTTAGAAATATGTTTCAAAAATATAAATTAAAAATAGAATAACCATGAAAAACGGCAAAAAGTTTATGAAAGGTTGTAAAATGCCTCATCCACCCCCTTCCGGAAGATTCTGTATCGGATGAACACCAGTGATATTGAGTCGGTTTACAGCATCTATATATCCTGCATACAGGAGCTATAGATCCAATACGCTGGCCATATATCCCCAATATGCAGGAACTATATGTCCGATAATCACATAAACAAATATTTAAGCATGAAAACTTTAAAACGCAAAATCAATATGGAACCTTTAATGAATCAATCTCTGCACATTTGCGGGTGCTGCAAACGGGAGCTACCGCATGAGGCCTTTTATACAAACAAACGCACCGGGACCCTTGACAATTATTGCAAGGAGTGTCGCAAGGCAAACACCCGCAAGCGTCGTGATTTGAGACGATGTACATCATTTGAAAACAAACCTGTTTCTTATCCGGTGATAACCGAGGTGAAAGACCCCGCTTTGCGGATGCTTCTTATTCTTCATGCCCGTCAGGTTGTGGCAGAAAGTATCTCACGGAAACAAGAAAAAGAAAAACTGAATACGCTATGGGAAGAATAAAACGGGGACTGGATTATTTCCCCATGAGCACCAGCTTTATGCACGATCGGATGGTGCGCCGAATTATGAGACGTGAAGGTGATTCTGCCTTTGCCACACTGGTGGAAACGCTGTCGTACATCTATGCCGGGAAAGGGTATTATATCTCTGTCGGTGACGAATTTTACGAGGAGCTTGTGGACAGCCTTTACAGTACGGAACTGGATGATGTGAAGCGTATCATCAGTCTGTCCGTGGAATATGGCTTGTTTGATGTCGGACTTTTCCGGCAATACAACATCCTGACTTCCGCCGACATCCAGCGGCAGTATCTTTTCATCACCAAGCGGCGTAGCAGTGCGCTGATAGAGCCGGACTACTGCCTGCTGGAATCGGAAGAAATCACCTCATACCGTTCGTCTCAGAGCGGTAAAAGTAGTACGGATGATTCTTTGGATAGCGAATGTGCGGAAGCGTTAAACGGTGATGCTGATCACAAGACCGCCTGTACGGTAACATCAAGCTCCGATTCTGTAACAATGGAGGATGAAATTGCAACATCGGGTACACAAAACAAAAGAAAACAAATAAAAATAAATCAAAACAAAGTAAACCACCTCCCTAACCCTCCTCAAGGAGGAGATGAAGGAGGAAAATATTTGAAAAGTAGAACGGCTGTGACACAGGAAGATATTGACTGTCTGCAACCGCCATGCGATGGTGTGCAGCGTAACTTCCAGGGACTGACAGATAACCTGCGGCTTTACAAAGTTCCGCCTTCCGAACAATATGCCATTATTCTTAAAAGTAACTTCGGAGCTATTGGAAACCCTGTTTGGAAAGGATTTAATACCATCCGGGGGAGTAATGGAAAGATCAGATTGCCCGGGCACTACCTGCTGAGTATAATTAATTAATTTATGAACGCACTTTGAAAAAATGATTAGGTCAGTCTGAATAATGCTCCTATCTTTGCAATGTCATTAAGCTTGAGGACAAAACTAAACGAAATTATTAACACAAAAAAACTATTACGATTATGGCAGTATTGTACAAGTCATTCCAGTCTGTTCTGGAAGACAAAAATCACAAAAAAATGTTTCATCCCCGTGTGATATACACGGCTAATATCAGCACTTCGCAGATCGCTAAAGAGATTGCCGCTTACTCGTCTCTCTCCCCGGGTGATGTGAAGAATACGCTTGATAACCTGGTGACTGTGATGGGGCAGCATCTACAAGCATCGGAAAGCGTGTCGCTTGACGGTTTCGGGACTTTCCGCATGGTGATGAAATCCAACGGTAAAGGGGTGGAGACTTCGGAAGAAGTGTCGGCTGCGCAAGCTTCTCTTACGGTCCGTTTCCTTCCCAACTTCACCAAGAACCCCGATCGGACTACCGCTACCCGCTCTTTGGTGACCGGTGCGAAGTGTGTGCGCTTCGACCGTACAGACACTCCGGCTTCCGGCAGTGGAAATACAAATAAGCCGGGTGGCGGCGATGGTGGCGAAGGAGATGGTGAGGAAGCACCGGACCCGACAGTATAACCTTTCGTCACAACACAAAATGTAAGAACGAACGACTAAACTAAATCGGAAACTTAACTAACTAGTAATCACTTATTCACATGAGAATTATCAATTTGATCGTGGTGCATTGTACCGCCACGCAGGGGAATCGTACGCTTTCTCCGGAGGCTTTGGACCTGATGCACCGCCGCCGTGGTTTCAACGGAACAGGCTATCACTACTACATCCGCAAAGACGGAACGGTGCATCTTACCCGCCCTGTCGAACGCATCGGTGCACACGCAAAAGGTTTTAATGCCAGCAGTATCGGAATCTGCTATGAAGGCGGTCTGGACTGTCGGGGACGCCCGGCAGACACCCGGACGCCGGAACAGCGTGCTACGCTTCGGCTGCTGATTCATCAGCTGCTGGAGGTATTCCCCGGCTGCCGGGTGTGCGGGCATCGGGATCTCTCGCCGGACAGGAACGGTAATGGAGAGATAGAACCGGAAGAGTGGATGAAGGCGTGTCCGTGCTTTGATGCCGAGCAGGAATTTAAAGAATTTGCGGCAGAAGACACGGAAGAAACACAGAGTAAACTAAACTATTTAAAGAACAAGAAAGGAGGTAAATGATGGCAATGAAGAGATCTGTATGGGATATGATCCTGAAGGTGGTTATCGCGGTAGCGTCGGCTGTGGCAGGCGTATTGGGTGCTAATGCGATGAATCTGTAAGAGAAGTAATTAACGGGAACTCCCTGTCATGGGAATATGCGCGCTACTTTATCGGGCAGGGAGTTTCTTAGTATTGTGATTTTATTTAAGAAACTATTATATATCAAAGAATATGAAAAAAAGACTACTATCAGTATTTGTTTTTCTGGCAATATTCAGTTTCAACTGTATAGGTCAGCAACAAATACCTATTAAAAATGTACCCAGTCCGGAAATAGCCGGTTTGGGAGAATATGGAAAAGTTCCAGTTAGTTTATATACGGGAGTTCCGGATATATCCGTGCCTATTTATGAATTGAAAGCTGGTAACTATTCGTTATCACTTGCTGCAAGTTATCATTTGGCTTCGGTAAAGCCTAATTCCCAGTCTGGTTGTCTTGGACTTGGATGGAATCTTATAGCAGGCGGCTATATTACACGTTCTGTTCGTGGAATGTATGATGAGAAATGTCAATCAAATGGATATGCTCCGGGTTATTATGCACATGCTTCTAAATTGAAAAATATCAGTAATGAACAGTTTAAAGCAGAAACGATGCATATACAAAGCACGGAAAATGATTATTATGAATTAACTGCTGACGAATTTTCGTTTAGTGTTTGTGGTTATTCTGGAAATTTCTACTATGCCGGTAATGGAGAGTGGAATGTTGTTTCTGATCAGGATATACGTGTGGAATTTAATCCTGTTGATGGGGAAGGCTTTCTTAGTTTGTCGGAAGTCGGAAAACGTCTTGATGTAAGTAGATGGGGAGCAAGCACAAGAAACAATCGTTTTTTCAATAAATTTACGCTGATTACTCCTGATGGATGCAGGTATGAATTTGGTGGAATCAACGCTACTGAATATAGTATTCCTTATTATGCCCGCTATAACAGTGATTTAATAGCTACTACCTGGAGGTTGTCCAAAATAACAACCGTAGACAAGCGGGTAATAGAATTCAGTTATGACACTTCAGCTATCATGTGTGATCTTCGTTATGTACCCCAACAGAAAGTGGTGACCAACATACCATGCACTTATAGTGGTATACAAAGTGGGCGTTCAGGGATGACTGGGTATCTGCTTTTCCCAGTTAATTTAAAGACTATAAAAACACCTAACGAGATATTGGAATTCAATTATTACAATGAATACGGATATGGAGATAAGTTTGTTGATAGTTATTTGGCATGGAAAGACAATGCAAATTATGACCGTCAGGATATAGATAACATGAATTTTGAAGACCCGGCTAATCAATTTACTCTGTTTTTAGGAAACCAAATTGATAATACCGATCAGGCAACATTGCGTCAATCGATTAAATCAAAACTACAACATAAAATTCTTCATTGTATTTATGTGAAAGGAAAGAACTCCAAGGCTTTGAAAACTATATATTTTGACTATGCAAGGAATAATCGTACTAAATTGTCTTTAATTACGGAACGTTCAGGGAATCCGGATTTGATCCCTAACTATGTATGGCACCCACATGGATTTTATTTTCTTACTTGGTATAATATACCTGAGAATTTGACCGGAGGTCGCGTACCTGAATATCGTTTTCTTTATAATTCGGAAAAACGTATGCCAAATGATTATGTACGCCCGATTGCCGATTCGTGGGGATATTATACAGGAGGAAGTGTTGCTTTTGCCGAGATACCTAATTTTTCTCAGACTTATAGTAGTTTGCAATATACTTTGGCAGAGGTCTTGACGGAAGTCATTTATCCAACAGGTGGAAAAAGCCGTTTTGAATATGAATTGAACAACTATTCAAAAGTGGTAGCTCCTTCTTTGATGTCATTAACAGACAAAAGTGGTACTGCAGGCGGTTTGCGTATTCGGCGTATTACCAATCTGGATAATGAAGATAATGTGCTTGGTGCCAAGCAATATTACTATTCGAATACCCGTGACCGATTTGGAAAAAGTAGTGGAATATTGAAAAGTCTTCCTGTTAATGAGATGGTGTATACTCTTAAGGATGGAGATAAGGAGCCTGATCCTAAGAATGCAATATCGTTATATCTCAAATCAAAGGGAGGTTTTTTCCCATCAGTTACTAATCTGAATACACCGGATGTAGGTTATTCTTGTGTAATTGAAGAAGCGTTCGACAAAGATAATAAGTCGCAAGGTTATATTGTGCGTCATTACTCTAACTATAATGAGGATATTTATGGTAATACTCATTATGACGAGCTTGCTTTTTATTCTATGTTTGAAGGGAACTCTTATACAATGCCATTTAGCAGTCGTTCTATGGAGAGAGGAAAGTTGTTGTCTGAAGAATACTATGATGTCAATGATCGTTTGCGAAAGAAGGTGAATTACCGATACAAAGAGGTAACTCCAGGCTCATTTGTAACAGCTGATCAAATGGTGTTGTTCTTTTGTACAGATTTAGACAATTTCATGCTAGGAAAAGTGGGGACTTTAACTCGTACATATACACATGCTTATCTGACCGACTCTGTTATAGAAACTCTTTATCCTCAATCGGGAAATACGGCATTTGTTATAGAAAAGGCGTATCAATATAATAAGTATAAGCAGTTAAGCCAAATAGCCGGTAGAAACAGCGATGGAAAAAGTACTCTGACAGAATATGTTTATGCTGCAACTTTACCGGAATATAAATGGATGGAAGAAGCACATATACTATCTCCGGTTTCTAGTAAAAAAGAACAGACAGGCGGCTCTTATTTAAAAGAGGTATATCAGTATATGGGTCCTATACCTTATATAAAGCAGATTAGTACAGATAGAGATGGTTATGTGCATAAACATTACACTGTGCAGGCTGTGGATGGTTATGGGAATCCTATATATCTTCACGAAGAGTCAACGCCCGTTGTATTGATATGGGGAGCTGAAGGTCAACGGTTAATATCACGGATAGAAAATGCCACTCTTAATCAAGTGGAAGAAGCATTGGGAATGAATGTGAAGGATTTCTCTTCATCCGATATCTCTGCAACTAATTTGCTAAAAATAGAAAATATCAGGCATAAGATATCCGGAACGCATTTCTATATTTACAAATATATAAATGAGTTGCGTTTGGGCTCAGAAACAAAGCCTAATGGAATCACTGTGTTTTATAAATATGATTTTCTGGGTCGCCTGACAGAGAATTATATTATGGAATTTAAAGATGGAGATTATCAAAAACGGATATTAAATATATATGATTACAATTATTATTATGGCTCCAAGATTGAAAGTGGAGAAGTAGCCATAGAGAAAGGAGGACAACTATGAAATTGCATAAAATAATATTACTTCTAATTTTGCTATCAGGATTTTCGATAGAAATACCTGCGCAGAATTCTTTGCAGAATGAGATAGGTAAGCTCGAATATGACACGTTGAAGAGGGATATGGTTAAAACAAAACATCTGGACCATATAAACATTTCTGATACATCGTCAGTGAGTTGCGCAAACTACTTGTTTCGTGTGAAAGAACCATTATATATTTCTTTTAAGTCTAATTATTTCACTATGGGAATGGAAATGGAGAAAGTTCCGGGACAATTGGAATGTCAATTAAAAATAACAGATGATAATTTGCTCACTAATCAGGTGTATTATCAGAATGCGAAAAGTGTTGATCCGGATTCTTTATCATCAGTGAGTTTCACTGATACTCTTTTGTTATTTGCCGGTACATATTGTTTGACATCGACTGTAATAGAAAAGAACAAAGATATTCTTGTTCCTGATGATAATGGTGTGAATGCTGCAAGTGTATTGAAAACTAATACTTTTGATATTAAACCGATCGACCCGCATGAACCAATAAAGCCTTTTCCGCCGATTGATCCTTTTCCGCCAATAGATCCGGTCTTGCCGATGGACTCAATTCGACCACTTCCTTTATTTTATATCATGACTCTGTCAATAGAGACAAAAGGACTTGCTCCGGAAGAACAGCCGATGCCGGCTATTCCTTTTCCTGCAATAAATTGGGGAAATGATCTATTGCCCGAACGTTTTGGCAAAAATGCTGTTTCTGTTTTCAAGAGTAGGACAGGAAATAAGGAAGAAGGTATGCTTGTGGTTAATTACTATGATGGGCTGGGGCGTTCGAAAGAAACGGTACAACAAGGTGTGAGTCCTAGTCATAAAGATTTAGTAACCCTACAAGAATATGATGGGTGGGGGCGTAAAGCCAATACATGGTTGCCAGCTGTAACGACACAAAACACAGGTGATTTCATATCTGTAGCTTCTTGTGGAGAATTGGCACGCAATACTTATGGAGGAGATGCTTATCCGTATTTAACCTTTACCTACGAAAATTCTCCTTTGGAAAAAGTAATTAAACAGCATAATCCGGGGAGAGTATGGCGTGAAAATGGCAGATCATTGAAAATAGATGAGTACGTTAATATCGCTGGTAATGATACTTTAGGTTGTTTCGGTTTTCAATTGATCAATGGGGCAAGAGAAGCATTAAATATTAGTGTAAGTAAACAGTATGAAAATGGAAGCTTGCTTGTTACACGCTCAGAGGATGAAGATGGAGTCACTTTGTTTGAATTTAAAGACCGTTTGGAAAGAACCGTTCTGGAACGTCGTATAGAATCAAGACTGAAAGGGGATAAGCAATTGTCGGATACTTACTATATTTATGATGATTTGGGAAAACTTTGTGCTGTTCTTCCTCCTGCATTGTCCGATCAGTTGAGTGTAGGTAATATTCCTGCAGAAAAACTCGATATGTATGGATATTTGTATAAATATGATGTGGCGGGAAACCTCATGGCTAAAAAGCTTCCAGGAATTTCATGGGAATACTATGTCTATAATGTAAACAACAATCTTATATTTAGCCAGAATGGCGAGGAACGTAAAAGAGGAGAATGGAAATTTAGTATTCCGGATGCATTCGGTCGTGTATGCTTGCAGGGAGTATGTAAAGTTGCGATTGATCCGTTTGATAATCCTTATTTAAAACCTATTTTTAGTGGATTGTCGAATTGGTATGTTTGTCAATACGTAGGAAGTACTGAATATGGGGGGTATCAGTTTAGTGGAAGTCTTATGGCAGGATTAGTGGGGCCGAAACCATTAGTTCAGGTAATCAATTATTATGATAACTATGACTTTATGTATCGGACAGATCTTTCGGCAAGAGATGAATTTAGATATACCCATGAAGAAGGTTTTGCCGCTACGTCATCCGGTGCTAAAGGAATGTTGACAGGAATAGCTAAGTTGCATACGGATGCATACGATCAGTATCGTAATGGTGAATATGGAGTGGATTCTCCCTACAATTACTCAGTGATGTATTATGATGATCGTGGTCGCCTTTCTCAAACTGTTTCTGACAACCATTTAGGTGGTATGGACCGTGATTTCTTTTCCTATGATTTTAATGGGAACGCCTTGCGGCATTTACACCGTCAGACCGGGGCTGGAAATGAGATTTTGAGTGACAGTTATACCTATGAGTATGATCACGCCGAACGTCTTGTAAAGGCGCTGCATCGTTTGGGAGATGCTCAGGAAGTGATTCTTATTGACAATGTGTATGATGATTTGGGACGCTTATCCCGGAAGACGTTCCATAACGGTCTGTTGAATACGTCTTATTCGTATAATATTCGTAGTTGGCTAACTGGTATCACTGGTTCATCTTTTGAGCAAGTATTGCATTATACGGACGGAACGGGTATTCCATATTACAATGGTAATATCAGCAGTATGGTTTGGAAATCGGGTGAAGATGATATAATGAGAGGCTACCACTTTACTTATGATAATTTGAATCGTTTGACGAATGCGGTGTATGGAGAAGGCAGTGTTCTCGTTCAAAATCAGAATCGCTTCAATGAACAAGTAACCGGATACGATAAGATGAGTAATATTTTAGGGATCAAACGTTCCGGACAGACTTCATCTACCGGATACGGCTTGATAGATGATCTGGCAATGTCCTATAATGGGAACCAACTAAAATCAGTATCAGATAGGGCTACAAATTCTGTTTACGGCAATGGCTTTGATTTCAAAGACGGAGTAAACAAAGAAGCTGAATATGAATATGATGAAAATGGTAATATGACGAAAGATTTGAACAAGAAAATATTGAATATCCAATATAATTGTTTAAATTTACCGAGTCGTATAGAATTTGAAAACGGTCATGTCATTTCTTATCTTTATGATGCTGATGGAATAA
>NZ_JAHQUN010000037.1:0-56103 GCF_019052485.1 Bacteroides sp. MSK.20.82 | reverse complement strand
CTGAATAGAGTAGCTGACTACGGATCAGCCGGTTACAGGTTTGAATCCTGTCGCGATCACCAAAGTCCTCTGCATTTTTTTTGTGGAGGATTTTGTTTTTTACCCCATTCCATCGAAGAAATTCGGCATCACGAGAAAAAAATTAAGCGGTTATTTTATCTAAATCGAGCGATCATTTCACATCAAACGACCGTATGATTATGTACAATCAATAGGATGTTTTACAAAAACACTTTAATAGTTATTTTCAAACATCAAGAAGTTTACTTTCAAACATTGGAAAGTTTAAAAAGTGCATGGCAACGTATGTTCAAACAATGCACTTTCATCTTCACCTTTTGCTCGAAACCACTATAAACAAGCGGATACAGGATGAAGGGAAAGCATTTCACTTTTATACTACATTAGTTTATCAAATATGCTATTAGCTTATCGGATTTTGCTATTAGCTAATCAAATTATGCTAATAGCAAAAAATAGAAAGAACTAAAAAAAATCCCCTTCACCTTGTATCTGCCTGTTCATGGGAGGCATAACAAAAAGGTGAAGGGGGAATACCTATTTATAAAATGTATGGAGAATCGATACTTCTCAGTATCAGATCAACATTTAATATTCAGTTCGTTTAAGACTTTACGTATTGCCTCAAATGTCGTAATTCGAGTCGGAACCAACGGCAATCGAAGTTTATTTTCAATCATCCCCATTGCATTCAGCATGGATTTTACTCCTGCCGGATTTCCATCCACAAACAAAAGATCAAATAGCTCAGTAAATCGATGATGAATAGTGAGTGCATTAGCAAAATCACCTTGAAGCGCCAAACGTGTCATACGGCTGAATTCACGCGGGAAAGCATTGCCGATTACAGAGATCACTCCAACAGCTCCCAAGGTTATTAACGGAAAAGTAATACCGTCATCACCGGAAATAACATTGAAATTATCTGGTTTATTCTTGATAATGTCATCCATTTGAGTAATATTACCGGAAGCTTCTTTAATAGCGATTACATTACTAAAATTACGAGCAATGCGCAAGGTCGTCTCAGCAGTCATATTTACTCCTGTACGCCCCGGCACATTATACAACACGATAGGAAGTTCCGTAGCTTCCGATATGGCTTTATAATGCTGATAAATTCCCTCTTGCGATGGCTTATTATAATATGGCACTACAGACAATATAGCGTCAACTCCTGTAAAATCGTCATTTTTCAATGTTTCTACTATTGCACGTGTATTGTTACCGCCTACACCCAGCAAAATAGGAATTCTTCCGTTAACGCGGTCAATCACCATCTTTTTGATGGTTTTCTTCTCTTCTTCGGTAAGAGTCGGTGTTTCGGCTGTAGTCCCCAGCACACACAAGAAATCCGCATTATTCTGCAATAGATAGTCTACCAAACGCATCAACGCATCATAATCAACGCTTTCATCCTCTTTGAAAGGAGTAATCAGTGCTACCCCCATTCCTTTCAATTTAGTCTGTATCATGAGTTTTAATTATAATCTCTAATTTTATTAGGCGCAAAAGTACGAATATTTTTCATATCTTACGATATAAGTTTCAGAAATTCGTCCTCGCTTAGTATGGTTACTCCAAGTTTTTTTGCTTTTTCCAGTTTGGCTGGCCCCATATTGTCACCGGCAAGGATAAAACTGGTCTTAGCAGAGATACTTCCCACATTCTTACCGCCATTTTTCTCAATAAGGTCTTTATATTCGTCCCGTGAATGATGCGTAAATACACCGCTGATCACAATAGACTGACCAGCTAATTTATCCGTATATCCACTCATATCTTCTTCTGTACGATAGAGCTGTAACCCAGCCTCTTTTAACCTGCCAACTAACTCTCGGTTAGACTCATTTGAGAAATACAGAAGAATGCTTCGCGCTATTTTTTCCCCGATTTCATCGATACTTATCAGCTTTTCAAGGTCAGCCTGTCGCAGCTCGTCAATGTCCCCGAACGACTTGGCTATTTTCTTTGCTACCGTCTCGCCAACAAACCGAATTCCCAAAGCAAAGATGACACGTTCAAAAGGAACTGTCTTACTCTGCTCAATCCCCGTAATAATATTCTCTGCAGATTTTTCTCCCATACGATCCAACCCTTTGATATCATCGGCTTTCAATTCATACAGATCCGCCGTATTATGAATCAACCCCAAACGATAGAACATATCCACCGTTTCAGGACCCAATCCATCAATATTCATGGCTTTCCGACTAATAAAATGCTCTATTTTACCTTTAATCTGAGGGGGACATGCAGTTTCATTAGGACAATAATGGGCAGCTTCGCCTTCATATCTAATTAATTTGCTGCCACATTCGGGGCAATTGGTAATAAACCTGACCTTCTCACCAAGCATAAAACTACGGGCATCTTTATCCACTCCTGTAATTTTAGGAATGATCTCACCACCTTTTTCTACATAAACCATATCTCCGATATGCAGATCAAGCCCTTCGATAATATCCGCATTATGCAATGAAGCACGTTTGACAACCGTTCCGGATAGCTGAACAGCATCTAAGTTGGCAACAGGAGTTACAGCGCCTGTTCTGCCTACCTGATAAGTTACCATATTCAATCGTGTCAATGCACGTTCTGCCTGAAATTTATAGGCAATCGCCCATCTAGGAGATTTCGCCGTAAAACCGAGATTCTTTTGTTGTCTCAGACTATTTACCTTCAAGACGATTCCATCAGTAGCTACAGGCAGATTCTTTCGTTCTACATCCCAATAATTGATAAATTCAAAAACCTCTTCCAACGTCTGGCATTTACGCGTCAAATCAGAGATTTTAAATCCCCATTTTGCGGCTTCCTGAAGATTTTCATAATGTCCATCACAAGGCAGATTATCTCCCAAAAGATAATATAAATACGCATCCAGCTTGCGAGAAGCTACAATAGAAGAATTCTGAAGCTTCAATGTTCCTGAGGCTGCATTTCTCGGATTAGCGAAAAGCGGCTCCTCACGTGCTTCTTTTTCGCGGTTCAACTCCTCAAATACTTCCCAGGGCATAAGGATTTCCCCACGAATCTCAAAAGAAGAAGGATAATTGTCACCATGGAGCACAAGTGGAATAGAACGGATTGTCTTTACATTATCTGTCACATCATCGCCCTTTTCTCCATCTCCGCGTGTAACGGCACGAACCAGTTTTCCATCTTCGTAGGTCAGAGAAATGGAAGTACCATCATATTTCATCTCACAGCAAATCTCAAAATCCTCATTCAACGCTTTTCGTACACGCTCATAAAAATCTGTAACTTCGCCTTCAGAGTACGTATTTGCCAAAGACAACATGGGGTATTTATGTGCAACCTGCGTGAAATTCTTGTTAATGTCACTGCCGACACGCATAGTGGGCGAATTTTCATCTTTATATTCCGGATGTGCCAGCTCCAGATCCTGGAGTTCACGCATCTTATCATCAAACTCCTTATCTGAAATTTCGGGAGCATTCAAAACGTAATAATTATAGTTGTGCCGATGAAGTTCAGCACGCAATTCCTCTATTTTTTCCTTTATATCCATATTTCTTCGATTGTTTAAGGCAAAAATACAGGTTTATCTTTGAATATTTGTACTTTTGCGAAAAATTATAAAGATTATGCGTATTGATATTATAACAGTTTTACCCGAAATGATTGAAGGCTTCTTCAATTGCTCCATCATGAAACGAGCTCAGAATAAGGGACTTGCAGAAATACATATCCACAATCTGCGCGATTATACCGAAGACAAATATCGTCGTGTCGATGATTATCCTTTTGGCGGATTCGCCGGCATGGTCATGAAGATAGAGCCTATCGAACGCTGCATTAACGCTCTGAAGGCTGAACGCGACTATGATGAAGTGATTTTTACGACCCCCGACGGAGAACAGTTCAATCAGCCAATGGCCAACAGCCTTTCTTTGGCCCAAAACCTGATTATCCTTTGCGGACATTTCAAAGGTATTGATTATCGTATCCGTGAACACCTGATCACCAAAGAAATCAGTATCGGAGATTATGTGCTGACAGGAGGCGAACTGGCAGCAGCAGTCATGGCGGACGCAATTGTCCGTATCATCCCCGGAGTGATTTCAGACGAACAGTCGGCACTTTCTGATTCTTTTCAGGATAATCTGTTGGCGGCACCTGTATATACTCGTCCTGCTGACTATAAAGGCTGGAAAGTACCCGATATTTTGTTATCCGGCCATGAAGCAAAAATAAAAGAATGGGAGCTACAGCAATCTTTAGAACGAACCAAAAAACTTCGCCCAGACTTACTGGAAGACTAAAAGATATATGTAAATAAAAACGACGGTGAGAAATATGAGAATTTTCACCGTCGTTTTTATTTATATTCTACAAGAAAGACAAATCTGTTATTTTACTCTTCGCACTGGGAATCTTCTTTTCATCTATCATTCCGGCCTTGATTTTACTCAGTATACTTAAAAAGTAAAATAGCATTTTTCTTTCATATTATATGCGAAGAGTTATTGTATGTTTTCAATTATACCTCAAGCGCACCAATAATTTCTTTTACTGACTTACATCCGTGTCTTTCCAAGTAATTATTTATACCATCTTCAACTTTGATTGTAACAGCCGGATCTATAAAATTTGCCGTACCAATCTGGATCGCAGAAGCACCGGCAAGCATAAACTCAACAGCATCTTTCCAGTTCATAATACCTCCCAATCCTATGACAGGAATATTTACCGCCTTTGCAACTTGCCAAACCATACGCAAGGCAATCGGTTTCACAGCAGCACCGGACATTCCTCCTGTCACTGTTGACAGAATGGGACGTTTACGTTCCGCATCAATAGCCATTCCTAGCAATGTATTGATTAATGATACACTATCCGCACCACTTTCTTCTGCTGCACGGGCAATTTCTGTGATATCAGTAACGTTCGGAGAGAGTTTAACGATAAGTGTCTTTTTGTAAGCTGCACGTACCGCTTTTACTACTTCAGAAGCACCTTTTGCTGACACACCAAAAGCCATACCTCCTTGCTTTACATTGGGGCACGAGATATTTAGTTCTATAGCAGGAATTTTGTCAAGTTCATTAATGATCTCTGCAGTTTTCACATAATCCTCAATAGCAGACCCCGACACGTTTACAATCATATTCGTTTGAATGTCTTTTATACGAGGATATATCTGTTCCACAAAGTAGTCAACCCCCTTATTTTGCAGTCCTACAGCATTTAGCATACCGGAAGGAGTCTCTGCCATACGAGGATATGGGTTACCTTCACGTTTGTGAAGAGTAGTACCTTTTACAATAATACCGCCTATTCGCGCTATATCAATGAAATCCGAGAACTCTTCACCATATCCAAATGTACCAGATGCAGTCATCACCGGGTTCTTCATCTGCAATTCACCAATGTTTACACTTAAATCTGCCATAGTAGTTTATTTATATTAAAAACAGGACCTTCTTTACATACACACAAATGTCCTTCTGTCGTATTTTCCACACAACAGAGACATGCTCCAATTCCACAAGCCATTGTATTTTCCAAAGAAACTTCACATTCTATCTGATTACTTTTGGCATATTTTGCCACAGCCATCATCATCGGTTTAGGACCACAAGTATAAATCTGCTCAAAATGTACCTGATTTAATATAGAATGCTGGGTGACGTATCCTTTTTCTCCGTGACTTCCGTCTTCTGTAGTAGTATATACCTCTCCATATTTAGCAAATTCTTCCAGCTGCAACAAGTCTTTATTGCTACGAGCCCCTAAAAGGAAGGTAGGTTTATGACCATTTTTCGCCAATTGTTCACCTAAATATAACATAGGGGCTGTTCCGACACCTCCGCCCACAAGCAAAAGCTTATCAGAAGGCTTTTGAGGCATTGTATAGCCATTCCCCAAAGGAAGTACTACGTTGATCACATCGCCCGAATTTACTTCTGCTAAACGTCTTGTTCCGTCTCCAATCAACTGAATAAGGAACCACACTTCGTTTTGTCGCTTGTCTACAAAATTAATAGAAATAGGACGGCGTAAAAATGTAGTAGATGAACCGTCCACCCGAAGTTCGGCAAACTGCCCCGGCAACATCTCGGGCAGCAATGACTGAGAAGTCAATTTCAGCAATACATAGTTTGCATTCAATCTGATATTCTCAGTAACTGTCAGATCTAAAATAAATTTCTTCATGTATGGATATAAAAGTATAAATTCGTATTCCGGTGCAAAGATACAGGAATTTGCTCAAACCACCGATTTTACCTCTCATTTTTCAGGTCGAAAGGTTTCATAAGTATTATCATCAAAGAATATTCTTATTTCAGTGATTTTTCTGGCAGGCTTTTCTATGTACCTAATCTCCTGTTTTACAATCTCTTTAGGTGCATTTTCGGCTGTTCTTAATGCCATTTCCTTGCGATTTTCCGGATTAATCGTCTCTTTGGACGGATTTACAGGATTCTCATCAAACAAAGAAGGCTGATAATCTCCATTGGAAGAAACCGTAGAAGCATCTTCTGCAGATGTTATCATTTCGCCTTTACCATAAAGCAACCATTCAAGATTTACATAACTATAGGTCTGATGTACCTTCATTACAACCTCCAAGCTTGGTTTATTCCGATCATTCAAAATATGTGAGAGAGTAGATTGCTGAACTCCAATTGTCTCAGCAAAAACTCTTGGAGGAACTTTTTCTCTCTCCATTATCATTCTAATTCTGTCTTTTATCTCCATACAGCTTCTTTCTTGTTACAATTGTATGTATTAAACGTTGGTTTCACAAAAATACTAATAACCACTACGGATATACAAAGGTAAATATTACAAATCACAAATGCAAATTACAAATATAAAAATATTAATATTACAGATGTGTAGCGATCATTACGATTGGACTAATACGTTTGTAAAACACAAAATAAAACATAAACCACGATGACATTTCAGATTTAACAAAATAACATATTACATTGATTTATAATAGAATATATATAAGCAAACAACAAAGAAATACGATATTCACAAAAATACGCTCCACTCAGACAGTAATTTTAGAGCGATTATTCAATATTAGAGCATATTTATATGATATACAATAATATAACATATAAAAAACAAATTGTTAACCACTCTCCTATTACATTTATATACTGTATATTATTACTGTAAAACAATCAATATACTTTTGTGATTCGGTTAGATCGATTACATTTGTATCTTATTCACAGATATATACTTTACAAACAAACAGGCATGATTACACAAACGTAAATATCAATAGTTGCAAAAACAATAAATCAAGGAATAAAATACATTATTTACTTATGTATATTGAGAACTCTTCAAATCTTCTTTTACATTTTCTTCTGAAGTATCTCGCAAATCGTAAATCCTTGCTATATTTCCGCACATTCAGTCGATCAATTGTTTTTTTTCAATTCTAGAAGCTATAAAATTGAATTAAATTCCTGTCTTATAATAAAATATACCTGTTTTATCAATACCCAAATTAAGATCAACTAGAAAAATAACAGAAAAATATCCCAATTATCCCACAAATTATCAAAATGACATTTTATCAGTTCAGGAAAAGAAAGATGATCCCTCCAATTTATGCAAAACCATTTATGCTAATACGATTTACCATTCTATATTTATAGTCTGAATTAAATCAGATTTTTTCAATTTTGAAAATGAATATAATATAACTTCAAAAACTAGAAAAGAGAGAAATTACCAAAATTGAATTTAAAGAAGGGAAGCAAAAGATCTTCAAACTCCTTTCCATTCATAAAAGTCAGGAAAAAGAGAACAACAGATCCATTGTAAAATATTCGTCTATAAAAGAAGATTTGGTTATGAGTTTGACACAACTAATTTGCTATATATAAAGAAGGCATATACTTAATCTGTTTTACAGTAAAAGTATATGCCTTTTGTTTATTTAGAGTATTCAGTTTTACTAATGCAAAATTTTAAACACTAATTCACGAAGAATATCTCCGTCAGACATTGAACTATTTTTCACTCCTTTTGATTTTGCATCGGCATATCGTATTTCACCAACAATCTGCATTGTCTTTACTCCACTATATTTGCGCATCGCAATTGCGTAGTCCCGAGCTTGCCAAGTAGTTCTTAACCCTAGCATATTAGCAATACCCTGCTCCGATTTATCAGGCGCATAATATGCTAACATCAAGTTTGAATAAAAGCTAAACAACAAAGACAATGTCATTTGAATTGGATTCGTTTTAGGATTTTCCTCAAAATATTTTATTATTTTATTTGCTTTCAGAATGTCTTTTTCAACCAGAGCACTCCGCAATTCAAAGTTATTATAATCTTTGCTTATGCCTATGTTCTTCTCAATTTGTTCGGGAGTAACACGTTTCTGTCCCGTAGGCAAAGTGATAATCAGCTTTTCTAATTCACCTGTCAAACGACTTAAATCCGAGCCGACAAAATCAGCCAGCATAGCCGTTGCCTTAGGCTCCATATCTATTCCTTTTCTTTTCATGTAGGAAGCTATAAAGGCCGGAAGCTGGGCATCTTTTATCTTCTTGGATTCGAACAAAACACCGGTCTTTTCTACCTCAGCAGCCAGCTTTTTCCTGCGGTCCAATGTTCCATGTTTATGGCATATCACCAAAATAGTGGAATGAAGCGGTTTTTGAAGATAGTACGATAATTCTTCGATGTTCCGGACCGCTTGCGCTTCTTTGACTACCACCACTTGATGTTCGGACATCATAGGATAGCGTTTTGCAGCATTTATGATTGTCGCCACATCCACATCAGCACCGTACACTACAGTCAGGTTGAACTCTTTTTCCGTTTCGTTCAAGACATTATCAGTAATGTAATCGGCAATCAAATCGATATAATACGATTCTTCTCCCATCAAATAGTAGATGGGACGATACTGCTTTGCCCTCAGTTCTTTGAGGATGTCATCACAGGTCAGCTCTTGTTTTGCCATATATATTTTTTAGGAAGACTGGCAGTTACCAGTCGAATTTCAAGTGTTTTACAGTTTTCTTTGCATCAATAATCATACGCAGAGAAGCGATACCAATCTCAACATGCTCTTCTACATAGTTCTTGGTAACCAAATTATCGCTTTTATCAGTTTTCACTCCATCCGGAGTCATAGGCTGGTCAGATACCAATAACAATGCTCCTGTCGGAATATGATTGGCAAAGCCACAGCTGAACAAAGTGGCCGTTTCCATATCAACCGCCATCGCACGTGTCTTTTTCAGATACTCCTTGAATGCTTCGTCATGCTCCCAAATACGGCGATTGGTGGTGTAGACGGTACCCGTCCAATAATCACGGCCATAGTCACGAATGGACGAAGAAACAGCACGCTGCAACATAAATGCAGGCAAAGCGGGAACTTCAGGTGGAAAATAATCATTGGATGTTCCTTCACCACGAATAGCGGCAATAGGAAGAATTAAATCGCCAATTTGATTTTTCTTGTCGATACCACCACATTTACCTAAAAATAAGCAGGCTTTAGGATGAATAGCTCCCAATAAATCCATGATAATAGCGGCATTAGGACTCCCCATACCGAAATTGATCATTGTAATGCCTTCGGCTGTGGCGGAAATCATATTGGCATCTCTACCCAAAATAGGAACATCAAATTGATTTGCGAAAATCTCTACGTACTTGTTGAAGTTAGTCAACAGAATATACTCTCCAAAATCTTCCAGGTTACGTTTTGTGTAACGGGGCAGCCAATTAGCTACGATTTCTTCTTTCGTTTTCATAATTATCTATTAAATTTGTGGTTCCAATAATGGAAACCGTTATTTAACTTACAAAAATAATAAATGTTATCGTTAAACCTACCAGTATTCGACACTAAAATAAACGTACGAAACGGAAAAAATGTAATTTTCGACGTGATTCGCAAACGATATGTCGCACTTACCCCGGAAGAATGGGTACGGCAACACTTTGTTCACTTTCTTATTGCACACAAAGGATATCCGAACGCACTCCTTGCCAACGAAGTAATGGTAAAGCTGAACGGCACAACTAAAAGATGTGATACGGTGCTTTACCGGAGAGACCTTTCAGCACGAATGATCGTAGAATACAAAGCTCCGCACATCGAAATCACACAAGCGGTATTCGATCAGATAACCCGCTATAATATGGTGTTGAAAGTTGATTATCTGATAGTAAGTAATGGAATGCAGCATTATTGTTGCCGGATGGATTATGCACATCAGAGCTATACCTTTCTTCAGGATATTCCCGATTATAATGCCCTATAAAGATAGTGTCACTATAAGGTCAGGATACTTACACTATACCACACACATAGTGTAAGTATCCCAAGCACATAGTGACACCATCTTTGTCTTGCCTCCGGAGGCTCTGAAAACGATATTCTATTTTTACATATTCGTATCTTTTTTCACATCGTCATCTTTCTTCCTGCTAAACTTCTCTTGCAGTTTCTGCATCAATTCATAGAAATTAGGAATATAGACTGTCGCTAATAAAGTATTCATCGCCATACCGAAAACAACCGCAGTACCCAACGCTATACGACTCTGCGCACCAGCCCCGGTAGCAAACAGCAAAGGCATTACCCCCAATACAAAAGCAAAAGAAGTCATCAAAATCGGACGTAAGCGGACGTGTCCTGCTTCGTATGCAGCCTCACGAATTGAGTTTCCCTCAGCACGGAAATCACGGGCAAACTCTACAATCAGAATACCATTCTTTGCCGAAAGTGCAACAAGCAGGATAATACCAATCTGTGTATATACGCTGACCGGAGTTCCCATTATCATACATCCTATCATTGCTCCCAACAAGGCCACCGGCAAACCTATCACGGCAGCCACCGGACTGGTCCAGCTTTCATATTGCGCAGCCAAAACAAGGAATGCTACAATCAAGGCCATGACCAAAACAATGGTGGTCGTATTTCCCGCCTGCGTTTCCTGATAGGCAACCGACGTCCATTCATAGCCGAATTCATCTCCCAGCTGTTCTTTAAACAAAGTTTCCATTTCTTGAATAGCCTGTCCGGAACTGCTTCCGGGCGCTACATTACAAGTCAGGGCAGCTGTTGAATACATATTGTAACGATTGATCTGATCCTGCCCCAACTGCTCTTCCACTTTGGTGAAAGAAGAAAGGGGGACCATCTCTCCTGCCGAATTAGCCACACTGAGTTTTAAGACATCATCAATGACCCGTTGTGCCTGATCACGCGCTTCGATCTTTACCTGATAAATATGACCGAATTCAACAAAATCATTAACGTATGCCGCCCCCATATAATAGCTTAATGTAGAAAATACATCATTCAGAGCAATGCCCATAAATTGCACCTTATCACGATCGATATTCAGAAAATATTGAGGGACATTTGCCTGATACTGACTGGATACAGAAGCTAAGGCCGGTTTGGAATGAGAAGAAGCAAGCAATGCGTCAATAGCCTGCTGCATTTCTGTCGGTCCCAGATTCCTCCGGTCTTCCAATTGAAGTTGCAAGCCACCGGAAGCACCCAATCCTGGAATAGCCGGAGGAACCATAGCAAATGCTTGTCCTGCCTGTATCTCCATATACGCTTCGCCATTAAAACGGTCGACAACGGCAGCAGCCGTATGCTCCTTCCCTTTCCTTTCGTCCCAGTTTTTCAGGACAACAAAATAGGTTGCGGAGTTACTTTGCTCACCTCCGCCCATCACGGAGAAACCAGTGATTCCAATGTAATTCTCCACTTCCGGATAAGAATCCAAAATAGCATTGATTTTATCCCCGACAGCTTGTGTACGTTCCAAGCTGGCTGCCGGAGGAAGCTGAACAACTGCAATAAAATAACCATCATCTTCATCCGGAATAAATGTCGACGGCCAACGCATAAAGAGTATTACGGCAATCACTGTCAGAATAGCAAAAGATACAAAAGAGATAAGCGGACGTTGAAGCAACCATTTCACCGTACTATCGTAGACTCCCTGTGTCTTATCATACGCTTTATTAAATCCTTTGTATATAAAGAAGTTAGACGGTTTGCTCTTTTTGAGGAATAGAGCACAAAGAGCAGGCGTCAGTGTCAGTGAGTTAAAACCGCTTAATACAGTAGAAGCAGCAATTGTCAGTGCAAACTGCTTATACAACTGCCCCGAAATACCGCTGATCATCATCGTCGGAATAAACACGGCAAGCAAAACAAGCACCACTCCGACAATCGGCCCCGTAATTTCCCCCATAGCTTTTGTGACTGCTTCACGAGTTGAATATTGTCCGGTCTCCAGCAATCTTGAAGCATTCTCAACCACCACAATAGCATCATCCACTACAATGGCAACTGCCAGAATCAATCCGAACAGAGTCAGCGTATTGATCGAAAAACCAAATGCCGCCATAACTGCCAATGTACCGATCAGCGATACAGGAATTGTGATACAAGGAATAATAACCGCTCTCCAGTTCTGCAAAAACAGGAAAATAACCAGTACTACCAGCAGCATTGTCTCAAAAAATGTCACCATTACTTCATCAATAGAAGCATGAATTACATCCGTTGTATCCAAAGTTACGTTATAGGCTACTCCTGTAGGAAAACTGGTCGCCAGTTCCTCCATCTTAGCCTTCACTCCTTTTGAAACGTCCAGCGAATTGGAGCCCGGCTGCTGATAGATAGCAATCGCTGCGGTAGGCATCCCCTTCAATCGTGATACTACACTATAAGAAGCAGACCCCAAATCTATTCGCGCAATATCTTTCAGGCGAAGCATTGCCCCATCCTGTTCCCGACGAATGATAATATTCCCGAATTGCTCCGGAGAAATAAGTCGCCCCTGTACATTAAGTGTATATTGAAAGGCATTTTTATTGTCCTGTCCGATCGGTTGACCGATATAGCCGGCGGACACTTCCATATTCTGAGACTGAATGGACTGATATACTTGTGCCGGAGAAATGTTCCGGATACGCATAGCTTCAGGATCCAGCCAGATACGCATGGAATAATCACCTGCTCCCATGACATTAACAGCTCCTACACCAGGCACACGTGATAACTGATCGACCAAATTCAATTTGGCATAGTTAGTCAGATAGAGACTGTTGTATACAGAGTCTTTCGAAGTCATTGTCAGGAACATGACAATGTTCGAAGACTGTTTCTGCACAGTCACCCCCTGTACCACTACCGGTTCCGGCAAGGATGATTGAGCAACACTTACCCTGTTCTGGACTTGTACAGTAGCCATATCGATATCTGTACCGACGGCAAATGTAATTGTCAGAGAATATGCTCCCGAAGAGGAAGAATTTGAAGACATATAGAGCATACCGTCCACCCCATTCACCTGCTGTTCGATGGGGAGTCCTACCGTTTGAGCTACAGTTTCAGCATTCGCACCGGGATAGACAGCCGATACCTGAACCGTCGGAGGTGTAATCTCCGGAAATTGCGCCACAGGCAATATATTAAGTGCGACCAAACCGGCTACCACAATGAGCAGGGCAAGTACGGTAGCAAAAATTGGTCGGTTAATGAAAAACTTAGAAAACATAATATATAAGTTTACGATTAATATTTATATAAGGACAAACAGTTACCTGCATCGTCTGAAGATAACCAACAAGCCGACCGCATCAGGGTATCGGCTTTATCTTCATTCCATCTCTGACCTTCATCAGAGCTTCTGTAACATATCGTTCCTGTGGTGAGAGTCCTCCCAACACCTGCCGTAAGGTATCATTAATCAGTTGTCCTATTTCAATATGCCGATAGTGTACTATGTCCGAATCATTGACGGCATACAGGAATTTACCGAGCTGATCGGTTCCGATGGAAGCCTCTTTCACAAGAATTGCATGATCGGCCTCTCCATAAGGTAAGGTAATGCTGACGTACAATCCACTCTTCAGTACTCCCTGCGGATTATCAAAATTGGCACGTACCATCAGAGTTCCTGTATTCAGGTCTACGTTCGGTGACAGATAATCCAGTGTTGCCGGATAGGATTCGGTACCTTCTTTCCCCAGCTGAACCATGATCTTTTTCGGAAGATCCTTCGTTGGCTGCTGATTGTTCATCGACATCTCCAGCCATTGATTATCAGCAACATTAAAATACGCATACATCTGATCGTCCTTATAAATAGTAGCCAGCGTAACCGGCTGCAAAGAACCACCGACATAACTGCCGACATCCACTGTCGACTTGCTGATTGTCCCGTCAAAAGGGGCACGAACATAACAATATCCTAAATTTGTACGCGCTGTACTCAAAGCAGCTTCCGCATTGCTGACAGCTGCTACTCCTTCTGTCACAGACGATTCCGACTGCAACACCTGTATCTGACTCACAGCATCACTTTTCACAGCCTCCTTCATACGGCTATAATTATTACGGGCATATTCCAATTGTGCCTGAGCAGTTTTCAGTTCAGCTTCCGCTTGTGCCACCTTATCATTATATAAGGTAGGTTCTATTACAAACAGCAACTGCCCTTTTTTTACCCGTCCGCCCGGTGCGTAAGAGACAGACTGTAATGTTCCGTTCACTCTGGCCACAAGATTTACAGTTTTCTCCGTTGTCAGATAGCCCGGATAATCTTTCGTCAAAGTGATGTCCTTCACTATAGGTTTCGCTACGCTAATTGCCAGAGTCGGCATTCCCTTCATTGCTCCGGCGTCTTTTTTCTCCTTGCAACCAGTCAATACCGACAACACAAGAAAAATATACATTAGTTTTTTCATATCCGTTAGGTTATATTTTATTTATAGATTCTTTTATTCTCTCCAACCGCCTCCCAGCGCTTTATAAAGACTTATTAGTTGCAGTAACGAGCTACCCTGCGCCTGTACCAGTTGATTCTCATAAGATAACAAAGACCGTTGTGCATCAAGCACATTCTGAAAAGGAGAAAGCCCTTGTTTATAAAGTTCCAGTGAAAGTTTCAGAGTTTCGACACCTTGATTACGCACTTCCCTCAAAGCTACAATCTGCTTGATCGAGTTCCGGTAGGAGTTCATGGCGTTATCCGTTTCCTGTACCGCAGTCAGAACTGTCTGATTAAATTGATTGATAGATTCATCCAACTGTGCCTTAGCCAGTCTTGTTGCATTCACTAATTGTCCTCCACTAAAAATAGTCCAACTCAATGACGGAGCAATCTCATAGGTCATACTTTTACTTTTCACCAGATCATTCAAATCACGGGCTGCATAGCCAAACGAACCTTTCAGAAAGATCTTCGGCAGCCAATCGGACTTGGAAGCGCCAAGTAATGCAGCTTGGGCATTCACACTTCTCTCCGCACTTCGTACGTCCGGTCTTCTCAGTAATAAATCAACCGGCATACCTACTCCGATCGGTTCCATATAATCAGGTAATGTTCCAGTAGTTTCCAATACAGGACGTATTTCTTGCGGATACATACCCAGCAAAACAGCCAGTGTCGTAATATATTGATTGATACCTGCCTCTAATTGTGGTATAGAGGCTTTAGTACTGTATAAAACGGATTTGGCCTGTGCCACATCCAGCTTGGCAACAAGTCCGGTATTATACCGTACTTCCGTGATTTTCAAAACTTCTTCCTGAGAAGCTACATTCTTATTTACCACTTCAAGTTCCTGCTGCAATTCCCGCAGGTTAATATAAGCTGAGGCTACCTCTGATGCCAGAGAAACCATAACCGCCGCATATTCCTCTTTGCTGGCGGCAAAGTTTTCTTTCTGCGCCTTTACCCGTTTACGGATACTGCCGAAGACATCGATTTCCCAACTCATACTGAGTGCAGCATCATAATAATGATCTGTAGACTGAGGTAAGGTACTGGTATTTCCACTGGTTTCCTGTCGGGTCCATCCAGCATTCAGTCCGATAGATGGAAAGAAATTTCCACGTTCTGCCCAAAGATTGGCACGTGCAGCAGCTATACGATTAATTGCCATCGCTACGGAATAATTGCGATCTACTGCCAAAGCAATCAAAGAGTCCAGTCTGGTGTCCTGAAAAGACTTCCACCAGTGGTCGTCCACCGGAAGAGTCTGTTGAAACACTTCTCCACTCTCTTCCCATTCTTTAGGAAGAGGAGTATTCAAATAGCGGTTCACTGTCTGTCCAACCGCAGTTACAGTTGAAAGAAACAAAAGGAGCGATACGCTCCACGCTCGTACATTCATATTCGGTTCAGGTTTTTATGAAATGAAAAGATAACAATTCAAGGTTAGGTTTGTTTAAAGGGGTAGTAAAGTTAGAAGAAATAAAAAAAGCCCCGCAATAATGCGAGGCTTTCGAATACATATTCAAATTGGTACCTTATTCAGCAGTTTTTCTTCTGATTGCTCTTTTGGTAGTAGTAGCCGGAGCTTCCTCTACTTTATGCTCAATTTGTACACCAGCCAATTCCGGGTCGATCATAATACGTCCGCAATATTCGCAAACGATCACTTTCTTACGGGAACGGATGTCCAACTGTCTCTGAGGCGGAATCTTGTTAAAGCAACCACCGCACGCGTCACGTTGTACATATACAACGCCCAATCCATTGCGGGAGTTCTTACGGATACGTTTGAATGACTGCAACAAACGCGGTTCAATCTTAGTTTCCAGATCTTTGGCTTTATCTCTTAGCTTCTCTTCTTCCTGTTTAGTTTCAGAGATAATTTCATCCAGTTCGCCCTTCTTCTGTTCGAGGTCTTTTTGTCTTTCGCTGAGTATTTGTTCATTCTTTACTACTTCAGCTTCTTTTTCTTCTCTGTCCGCACTGAATTCTTTGATTCTTTTTTCGCAAAGTTCGATTTCCAGACTCTGGAATTCAATTTCCTTCGTCAAGAAATCATATTCACGGTTGTTGCGGACGTTGTCTTGTTGTGACTTATATTTTTCTACTGAAGCTTTTGCCGTTTCAATTTCTACTCTCTTACCTGCAATAGCAGATTTCAGTTCATCCACTTCAGCTTTGATCTTGTCGATACGGGTACTCAAACCAGCGATTTCATCTTCAAGGTCCTGCACTTCCAATGGAAGTTCACCTCTCAATGTCTTGATTTCATCAATCTTAGACAACATAGTTTGCAGCTGGAACAGTGTTTTCAACTTCTGTTCCACCGTCAACTCATTCGGATCTTTTTTTGCTTCTCTAGCCATTTTACTTACAAATATTTTATGGGATTCGTATTTATTTTACTCAATTGGAGCGCAAAATTAGGAAATAAATCCCGGATTATGGAATAAAAAATTTCTTTTGTATATTGTTCGCTTTCGTAATGACCGATTTCTGCCATCAGGATATCTCCTTCGTGACCAAAATAATCATGATACTTAATCTCACCTGTAATAAAAACATCGGCTCCCGACCGGATTGCCTGCGGAAGCAAAAATGCTCCGGCACCTCCGCACAATGCCACTGTCTGTATTTCTCTCCCTGTCAGTTTGTTATGACGCAGACACTCTACTTCAAACGTTTTCTTTATACGTTTCAAGAATTCCATCTCCGTTTCCGGCTCTTCCAGTTCGCCAACGATTCCCGATCCTGCCTGTGCCCACTCATTTTGTAGCGGATACAAGTCGAATGCAGGTTCCTCATAAGGATGAACAGACAATAGTGCTCTGACTACTTCCGACTTTTTGAATGCAGGAAGAATTGTTTCAATTCTCACCTCTCCTTCCCGGTGGAGTTCTCCAATCACTCCACAGAAAGGATGTGTTCCTTCTTTGGCACGGAATGTCCCTTCCCCTTCCAGATTGTAACTACATGAATCATAGTTACCAATATTACCGCAACCGGCAGCAAAAAGTGCGTTCCTTACAATATCCGCCTGAGCAATGGGGACAAAAGTCACCAGCTTCATCAGGCTATTTTCTTTTGGTTCAAGCACTTTCAGATGTTTCAATCCGATTTTTTCGGCTATCTTATAATTTACCCCTCCCTGTGCATTATCAAGATTAGTGTGTGCTGAATAGATCACAATATCATTTTTTATTGCTTTCAGCATACAGCGTTCCACATAATCTTTGCCAGTAATGGATTTATAACCTTTAAATATCAAAGGATGATGCGATATGACGAGGTTATACCCCAACGCGATAGCTTCATCTAAGATAGCTTCAGTAACGTCAAGACACAACAAAGCCCCTGTTGCTTCCGCATCTGTCAATCCGATTTGCAGGCCGGCATTATCAAAACCGTCTTGCAATGGCAGAGGCGCGAATCGTTCAAGGGCGCTTACTATTTCCTTAATTTTCATTATTTAGAGAAAATTTGGTTGCAAATATAGCAAATAAAATAGGAATAAGCTCCCATCTTATCGTTTTTTTAGTAAATTTGTCGCATATCCTTAAAATTAGAACACGATGAAAACAATTCTATCCTGCTGTTTAGTAATTATTCTGGCTGTTTCCTGCCAAATGAAACAGAATCAGAATTCCGATGAGTCAATCAATGAAAACATGAGCGTTGATAATACAGAAACTTGTATGGTAGATACCGTAAAAGCTACAGCTATCTTTTGGATAGATAAAGCAGAAGCCAAACATTGCAAAGATTCGGGGCTCCGTACGATTAAAGCGAAAGTATTTATTCACGAAAATGGAAAGGTTGACTTCCTGTCTTTCACCAAAAAGCAATCATCAGGTGTGGAAAAGTACATACTCCATCATCTTGATAAATTCCAAATTTCAAAACGAATGTTGGAAGGCGGGTATATACAAACAGGAGAACAATTCGTTCAGCTTCGCTGTATGAGGGAGAAACTGCAAGCTATGCAATAACTCACCGGATCTCTTTCCTGAATGGAAGAAATATTTATTTGTGAAACTTCATCTGCACCTTATTCTTTAGTGCATACCGTTCATCTACCACTTTGTCTGTAGGAAAGAAAGTGAAAAAAAGACGCCACCCTCCTTCTGTATAGACAAATTTGCGTCCGTTTGCGCCATGAAGAATAGCCTGATATTTTTCCCAAATGAAGGATTCGATATGTTCCGGCATTTCATTTCCCACTACCGAGAACTCTACAGTAATGAAAAAATGCGGAACAGACAGTTCCGCCACATTTTGAAATATCCGGTCGGTAACAGTCATTTCTTCGTTTCTTTCGTTACTTCCAATAACTTCCCATATGCATCAAATGACCTTCGGGAAGCCAGTGAAATAGTAATCATCAGTGATAGCATGGAAGCCGTGAAGGTGATAACCATAATCATCATCTGATATTTGATTGCCACATTCGGACTGCTTCCTCCCAAAATTTGTCCGATCATTGTGCCCGGCAGTGCCACTAATCCCATCACTGCAATATTCGCAATCAAAGGACTGAATGACTTGATGATAGCCTGTTTTATAAATGGTGCCTGAGCTTCCTGGCGTGTAGCTCCATTTCCTAATAAATAACGGTATAATTGTTGTTCCCGCTTCAGCCCGCTATAATAAGTATTCAATGCGATCACATTACTTGAAAGCATATTTCCCATTAAAATTCCGAATATTGGAATAAAATACTGAGCACTGAAAATGTTATCTAACTGGAGGACAACACCGATAAAGTACAATCCAACCACTACTACACTGCACAAAAAACCTATAGAAATCGGTATCAGCAAGATGCCCCGTTTCAGTTGAGTACGTACCAACGCCGTTTGTCCGGCAACAAATATCATGATAATCACCCAAAGGAAATTAATCCAGGGATTATTCCACAAGAAAAGATACTTCAGATATATACCGATAAAAAATAGCTGGATAATCATTCGAAGCGTACCTATCACGGCAGGTTTCAGCAAACCCGTCTTGAACTTCCAAAGATAAAAGAACGGAATGGCAAGCAATAGCAAGCCAATAAATAAATTATAATATGAAATATCGATGGTTCCCAAAATAAATTCCCTTTATGCTAGTATTAAATATCGTTTATAGTTCTATTAAATAATGACAGCCCGAAGCAAAGTCTTTATCATGTGATACAGCTAACACAGCCGCCCCTTTCTCTGCCTGCCGCCTGAAGAAAGCCAGCACTTTGTCTGTTGACCCGGCATCCAACGCTGATGTCGGTTCATCAATAATGATCAAAGGTTTGTTGAGCATCGCAGCCACTGCCAGCATGATACGCTGACGTTGTCCGCCTGAGACTTCATTCACCCTTTTAGTATACAAATCATGTTCCAGCCCCAGATCATCAAAATATTCATAGAGCCTTTCTTCCGAAAAAGGAACGGAACGATTTACTTTCAGATCAAACGGAAGAGCCACCATTTCCTTTACCCATTCAAAAGGCAAGGCCAGTTCTTGTGGAATCCATGCAATTTGCCGCCGGATTATATCTATAGTTGATTTATCCAACAAGGTATCTCCTACTTTTATGGTCCCCTCCTTTAACGGCACAAAGCCCATCACCGCATTTAGCAATGAGGTCTTTCCACAGCCGGACTGCCCTACAATACAGGCGGTTTTCCCCCTCTCCAGATTCAGATTTAATCCGGAAAAAAGTACTTCTGTCCCAAAAGCGATACAAGCATTGTTGATATGTAGCATGGCGTTTTCAATTCTTTCTTTCCGGCAAAGGTAGTATTTTCTTGAAAAACGTTATCTTTGCCTCACTAATTAATTCGAGAAAAGTTATGATACTGAACGAAAGAGATGCCCGTCATGAGCATATATTACAGGTAGCACGCCAAATGATGACCGCCGCACGCACTGCTCCGAAAGGAAAAGGGATTGATATCATTGAAGTGGCCTTGATTACCGATGAAGATATTAAACTGTTGTCGGACAAAATGATAGCTATGGTAGAAGAACACGGAATGAAGTTTTTCCTTCGGGATGCCGACAACATCTTGAGTGCCGAATGTGTTGTATTGATAGGAACACGCGAACAGGCACAAGGTTTGAATTGCGGACATTGCGGATTTGCGACATGTGCCGGACGCACGGAAGACGTCCCCTGTGCATTGAACAGTATTGACGTAGGCATCGCCATCGGTTCCGCTTGTGCCACAGCAGCCGATATGCGTGTAGATACCCGTGTCATGTTCTCTGCCGGATTGGCAGCACAACACCTCAATTGGCTGAAAGACTGCAAGATGGTTATGGCTATTCCGGTGAGCGCCTCTTCAAAGAATCCATTCTTTGACCGGAAGCCGAAACAGGAAGCCAAAGCATAAGGTATGTGTCAAAAGACTGGTACCTGCTCATTTTATAAACTGATTTTATAACTAAATATAATATAGTCTGATGGGAATCATGGTTGGACTTCCCAGCCCTAGTGGCTCGGAAAAAGATTTGCAATTAAACTTTGGAAAGAATATGACTGTACAGGTAGAAATGAGAGCTCCTCACCTGCCTGCCGAATGGCATCTGCAAAGCGGCATACAGTTGACATGGCCGCATGCCGGTACAGATTGGGCATATATGCTGAAAGAAGTACAAGAATGTTTTGTCAACATAGCCAAAGAAATAGCCAAACGTGAGTTATTATTAATCGTGACTCCCGAGCCCGAAGAAGTAAAGAAACAGATAGTGGCTACCGTAAACATGGACAATGTCCGCTTTCTGAAATGTGAGACAAACGACACATGGGCACGCGACCACGGAGCTATCACCATGATAGATACCGGCAACCCTTCCCTGCTCGACTTCACATTCAACGGCTGGGGATTGAAGTTCGCCTCCGAACTGGATAATCTGATTACCGGACAGGCTGTAAAAGCCGGAGCGCTGAAAGGCCAGTATATAGACTGTCTTGACTTCGTTCTCGAAGGAGGTTCCATCGAGAGCGACGGTATGGGAACACTGCTTACCACCACCGAATGCCTGCTCTCTCCCCACCGGAACGGTAAACTGAATCAAGTAGAGATAGAAGAATATCTCAAATCAACTTTCCACCTGCAGAAAGTCCTCTGGCTGGATCACGGTTATCTGGCCGGCGATGATACCGACAGTCATATCGACACCTTGGCACGCTTCTGTTCCACCGACACCATTGCCTACGTGAAATGCGACAATACCGAAGACGAACATTATGAAGCACTGCATGCCATGGAGGAACAATTAAAAACATTCCGCACATTGGCAGGAGAGCCCTATCGCCTGCTGGCTTTGCCAATGGCAGACAAGATAGAAGAAGACGGTGAACGACTGCCTGCTACCTATGCCAACTTTCTGATTATGAATGATGCAATTCTTTACCCCACCTATCAACAGCCGGATAATGACCGGAAGGCGGGAGAAGTATTACAACAAGCATTCCCTAAACATCAGGTCATCGGGATTGATTGTCGGGCATTGATCAAGCAACACGGTTCTCTGCATTGCGTCACCATGCAGTATCCGTCAGGTGTTATCCAATAACGGACATTTCAGTAGTATATTAAATAATTATTCATCATGAGAAAGATAAAAGTAGGATTAATCCAACAATCCAATACTGCAGATATTCGGGTCAACCTGATGAACCTCGCTAAAAGCATTGAAGCCTGTGCTGCTCACGGAGCACAACTGATCGTGCTGCAGGAGTTGCACAATTCACTTTATTTCTGCCAGACAGAAAATACGCATCTGTTTGACCTTGCCGAGCCTATCCCCGGACCATCTACAGGTTTCTACTCTGAACTGGCAGCAGCTAATAAGGTAGTGCTTGTTGCTTCACTCTTTGAAAAACGCGCACCGGGCCTATATCATAACACAGCTGTCGTTTTCGACCGTGACGGAAGTATTGCCGGAAAATATCGGAAAATGCACATTCCCGATGATCCTGCCTATTACGAAAAGTTTTATTTCACCCCCGGAGATATCGGTTTCGAACCGATTCAGACATCCTTAGGCAAACTGGGAGTACTGGTATGCTGGGATCAATGGTATCCGGAAGCTGCCCGTCTGATGGCTCTGAAAGGGGCTGAACTTCTAATTTATCCTACCGCCATCGGCTGGGAAAGTAGCGATACGGACGACGAAAAAGCCCGCCAACTCAATGCGTGGATAATCTCCCAACGTGCTCATGCAGTAGCAAACGGTCTTCCGGTTATCTCTGTCAACCGTGTAGGGCACGAGCCCGACCCTTCCGGTCAAACGAACGGCATACAGTTTTGGGGAAACAGCTTCGTAGCCGGACCGCAAGGAGAGTTTCTGGCACAGGCAAGCAACGATCATCCTGAAAACATGGTAGTTGAAATAGACATGGAACGTTCGGAGAACGTTCGCCGCTGGTGGCCCTTCCTCCGTGACCGTCGAATTGATGAATATGACGGACTCACCAAACGTTTTTTGGATTAACGAGCAGAATCACAATTGATCACCGATAGAAATAATACAAGAGGTCCACAAGAGTAAAAGCCTGAATAGCAACTCTTGTGGACCTCCGTATTATATCCTTTTTTATTGGAAAGTAATCTTCTTATTAGCAATAAAGTTGGCAGCTCCGTAAATAAACAATCCAAGGAACTGGGCCAGATATTCATTAACATCCAGACCTTCTACCAACAAAATAAGGAATAAAAACTGCGCAGTGTAAGCAACCCCGAAAGCAGAACAGAAGAACAGTATCTGTTTCCAGACATTGTTCTTTCTTTTTTCTACGGGGAATATCCAATACTTGCACCAGATAAAGTTATGAATCTGGGCTATAATATACGCAGTTACATTAGCCACCATATAGTCACCTTCGAATGACATTTCTCTCATCATCAGCCACACAACAAGGGCCATGATCAAAGCATTCATCGTTCCGATTACTATAAAGCGAAATATGCGCACTGATTCTTTCATTTCACAACAAGTTCGTCGTTATTCATTCGTATCATGTACTGCTGAATGATTGCTTTCAGTTCATCTTCCATCGACTGTTGTACATCAATCTGACCCAGAAGATTATGTTCCAGCAATTTATCCGTTTTAAACGCATACATGGCTACGGCGTTCCGGCCATCAAACTGCAATAAATAGTCACCTTTAAAGAATTGATATATTCCATTGATATAATTTACGGCATACGTATCTTCAGCAGGCGTATTCAATAAGTCACACCCGAAGGAAACAAATGGTTTATCATACCCTAAATACCCCAATACAGTAGGCATAATATCAATTTGTTGTGCTATCACATCTTTACGGAAACCTTTCAAATTACTTCCCGGCTGATAAAACACTACAGGAACAGAGAACAACCCGCTTTCCGTCTCATACTCCGGACGTTCCGGCGAGTTGGTATGATCTGCTGTAAATACGAACAGCGTATTTTTATACCACGGTTCTTTCGAAACCTTTTCAAAGAACAACTTCAAAGCATGATCCGTGTATCCGATGCACTGACGAATAGCTTTATTCCCTTTCGGAAAAACGCCTTCGTATTCTGCCGGAACTGCAAACGGATGGTGGGAAGAAAGGCTGAACAACGCAGCTGCAAAAGGCTGCTGAAAACCGGATAAAGTATTGCCAAAGAACTGGAAGAATTTCTCATCCCAAATTCCCCAATGCCCGTCAAAATCCTTGTTACCCGGATTAGCCTCATTATATTCCGTACGACCAAAGTAATTGGTGTACCCTGCCGTACGTGCAAAAGCTTCAAATCCCATAGAGCCATTGTCCGCCCCGTGGAAGAAAGCGGTGTAATATCCTTTTTTGCCCAACTCCCCGCCTATACTGGATACCGTGTTCAAAGAAGATGGTGTCAGAAAGAACGGTTCTATAAACATCGGGATACCCGACAATACGGAAGGCATTCCGTCGATACTCTTCATACCATTAGAGAATGAATATTTAAAAGTCAGACCTTCAGCCATCAACGAATCAAGGAAAGGCATATATCCCTTATAGGTTCCATTGTCCAATTCTTCATTCAGAAAGCCGCTATTCTCTTTGCTAAAGCTCTCCAGAATAAAAACAACCACATTCAACGGCCTGAATTGCACACTATCCGCAGGCATATGCACCGGCGTGTACAAAGCTTCCATCTTCTCTTTATCGAAATACTGAGGTATGGCAAATGAGGTCTTTCCAAACGTGCGGAAGATAGAAAAAGGGGTATTCAGTACGATCCCCGTCTCCATCGGCCGGTCTACATACTTATTGGCGTTGCTGATTGTGATTGGACGCACCATGCCGGTAAATCCGCCACGCATTCCGCCGATACACAAGTACACTCCAAGCCCCAAAGTAAGCAAATGAACCGTATAATAAACTGGCATACGCTCTACCTTTACCGGCTTCGGCTTACGATACAACTTAAATAAAGCATAACCAAAAGCAATGGCAAACAACGTCAGATACCAGTGATTCAATAATTCTGTCCCTATAATACCTCCCAGATTCCCTTCATTCTTAAATTCGCTGAATACGGACGCAGTCGTTCTTCGATGGGTATATTGGAAATAAACCGTATCCATCAAGTTCATAATAATGACAATCAGGTTGGTTGTCACAAAAATCCCCTTTGTAATCTTCTGATATATTACATTTTCCTTATAATGAAGCGGAATCAGCATCAGGAAAATATACAGAAGATTCGTATAAAGAATGGCAGAAGTATCAAAAAGGAATCCTCCCTCGAACATTCTCCAGATTCGTCCGGCTGAAAGATCGGAAAAAGCCTTCAGATTTTCTATCAGAAAGATGACACGACAGAGAATAAAGCACCCCATCACTAATAATAAATTAATTATGAGTGACAGGGTGGTATTATAAAGAGAACGATATTTGTTCATCGTTTACTTATTTTCTTTGATATCAACGATCAGGTTGAGTTCGTCAAGTTGAGTCTGATCAATTTCAGACGGTGCATCCAACATTACATCGCGTCCTGAGTTATTTTTGGGGAATGCAATACAGTCACGGATAGAATCCAGACCGGCGAAAAGAGACACCCAACGGTCAAGACCGTATGCCAAACCACCGTGAGGAGGTGCACCATACTTGAAGGCATTCATCAGGAAGCCAAACTGAGCCTGTGCCTTCTCCGGTGTGAAGCCAAGGATTTCGAACATTCTGGCTTGCAACTGGGCATCGTGAATACGGATAGATCCTCCACCGACTTCCACGCCGTTGACAACCATATCATAAGCATCGGCACGCACAGCAGCCGGGTCAGTATCCAGCAATGGAATATCTTCTTCTTTCGGATGCGTAAACGGATGGTGCATAGCCATCAGACGACCTTCTTCCTCACTCCATTCAAACATTGGAAAGTCAATCACCCAAAGGCAAACAAACTTATTCTTATCACGCAATCCCAATTGGGAACCCATTTCCAAACGGAGTTCACAAAGTTGCTTACGTGTTTTCATCACGTCGTCGCCGGAAAGAATCAGAATCAAATCACCCGGTTTAGCGCCAAATGCTTCCTTCATCTGTTGCAGCACTTCCTGTGTATAGAATTTGTCTACACTTGATTTCACCGTACCGTCTGCTTCTACACGAGCATACACCATACCTTTCGCACCAATCTGCGGTTTCTTGACGAATTCAGTCAAGGCATCGAGTTGTTTACGGGTATAAGTTGCAGCCCCTTCCGCACAGATACCACCAACGTATGCGGCATTATCGAATACAGAGAAACCGTGACCTTTCATGATGTCCATCAGTTCGACGAACTTCATGCCGAAACGCAAATCCGGTTTGTCGCTGCCATAATATTTCATGGCATCAGCCCAAGGCATACGCTGGAACGGTTCAGTCAGTTCAACACCCCGAAGAGTCTTGAACAGATGTTTGGCCATTCCTTCGAAAGTAGAAATGATGTCTTCCTGTTCTACGAAACTCATTTCACAGTCAATCTGTGTAAATTCCGGTTGACGGTCGGCACGCAAGTCTTCGTCACGGAAACATTTTGCAATCTGGAAATAACGGTCGAAACCGGAAACCATCAGTAACTGTTTCAGTGTCTGCGGAGATTGCGGAAGTGCATAGAATTGTCCCGGATTCATGCGTGAAGGTACCACGAAGTCACGTGCACCTTCCGGAGTAGAACCGATCAGTACAGGAGTTTCTACCTCTATAAAGCCCAGGCTATCAAGATACTTGCGTACTTCGATTGTCATCTTATGACGTAATTCCAAATTAGAGCGTACGGCATTACGACGCAAATCCAGATAACGGTATTTCATACGGATATCATCACCACCATCCGTATTATCCTCAATTGTAAACGGAGGAGTCATGGCGGTGTTCAGAACGTTCAGTTCGGAAACGATAATTTCAATATCTCCGGTAGGGATGTTTGCATTCTTGCTGAAACGCTCATTCACTGTTCCTGTGATCTGAATCACGAATTCACGACCCAGTTTATTGGCACGGTCGCAAAGTTCAGCATTAATTTCTTCATTAAAAACCAACTGGGTAATACCGTAACGGTCGCGAAGGTCAATGAAAGTCATACCTCCCATTTTACGGCTGCGCTGTACCCATCCAGACAGCGTGATTTGTTTATTAACATCGGAGATTCTCAGTTCTCCACATGTGTGCGTTCTGAACATATTTTCTAATATTTATGATATTTTTCGTTAAGTAGCTTGCAAAAGTACACAATAAATCAGAAATCGGCATTTATTTCAGACTTTCTTTGTCAGCTTTTTCAATATTTTCTTGTTTTTATCTGTTATATTGTCCACAATCGCCTCATTAATCAGTTTTATTCCGTTCACATATTCCTGTGCTCTTTGAAGAACGTTGGCCGCATCTTTTTCTTCTGTCTTCGGCACAACTACGCGTAATCCGCTTTTAATAAGTTCGATATTTACATCCGCCTCCGTCTCCATCGGGTCACCATCAAAATGCACGACTCCCGGCACAGCCCGTCGAATACACAACTTCTTACAACGGAATGTCTTGATCCGGCTGTTCTGATCAATAGTTTTATTAAATAACTGGAAAGCAAGAGAGGGTACATCCAAAACGGTAAAAGGCTCGAGGATGGTCACATCTAGCAAACCATCCGTCAATGTGGCTTGCGGAGCTATATATGCATTGTTTCCATATTGCGACGCATTTCCGCAGGCAATTAGAAAAGCTTTATACTTGCTGACTCCGTTTTCCGTTTCCAGTTCATATGTTTCGGGCTGATATTTAAGACTTTCCTGCAGCGTCTTTTCGAGATAAGTCAATAGTCCGCGCTTTCCGGCATGAGCAAATTTCAAACTGACAAATGCATCAAACCCTACTCCACAAGTACAGAAAAAGTCCGTACCATTAATCTTACCATAATCTATGGTATCCAGGCATCCCTCATTGAGCACTTCCAGTGCCTTCTTAGGTTCCATAGGTATATGCAGATGCCGCGCCAGTCCATTCCCCGATCCGCAGGGAATAATTCCCAATGCGGTATCAGTATGTACCAGCGAACGAGCTATTTCATTAATTGTTCCGTCCCCCCCGATAGCCACAACGATGTCAGCTTTCTCTTCCGCAGCTTTGGCAGCTATCTCTACTGCATGACCGGCTCTTTCCGTATACACTACTTCCCAAGTGTATCTCGCCTTATCAATTTTTTCATCCAGCAAGTTAAGAATCAATTCTTTACTTTGTGTTCCCGAAATAGGATTGACGACGAATATTATTCTTTTCATTCTTTCGTTCATGCTAATCTTTGTCAATTATAGACGACAAAAGTAATACAAATATATTAAATTTTGATCTATTAGAGGTTTCTAATCTCATGGGAGCAACTTTTTTCTTTTAAAAAGAACAGATAAAAGCAAATTTTGTTATCTTTGCCCCCTGTTTTAAACACTTGTTAAGATAAAAGGAAATTAGATCATCAGCGAATGATCTGAGTATGAGTATAATAAATTATAATTCATGGGATTATTACAAGAGAAGTTAGCTAAGTACGACCTGCCACAGAAATTTATGGCACAGGGCGTTTACCCATATTTCCGTGAGATTGAGGGAAAGCAGGGTACAGAAGTAGAAATGGGCGGACAACATGTGTTAATGTTCGGGTCCAATGCATACACTGGCCTTACGGGAGATGAAAAAGTGATTGAAGCAGGTATCAAAGCCATGCGCAAATACGGTTCCGGTTGTGCCGGTTCACGTTTTCTGAATGGTACGCTCGATCTTCATGTTCAACTTGAAAAAGAACTGGCTGCCTTTGTTGGCAAGGATGAAGCACTTTGCTTCTCTACCGGTTTTACGGTTAATTCCGGAGTTATCTCATGCCTGACCGACCGAAATGATTATATAATATGTGATGACCGTGACCATGCCTCTATCGTAGATGGCCGTCGTCTCTCCTTCTCACAGCAATTAAAATATAAGCACAACGATATGGCGGATTTGGAAAAGCAACTTCAGAAGTGCAATCCGGATTCAGTGAAACTGATCATAGTAGATGGTGTATTCTCTATGGAAGGTGACTTGGCAAACCTACCCGAAATCGTTCGCCTGAAACATAAATATAATGCTACTATCATGGTAGACGAAGCTCACGGTTTGGGTGTATTCGGAAAACAGGGACGTGGTGTATGCGACCATTTCGGTCTGACACACGAAGTAGACCTGATCATGGGTACTTTCAGTAAGTCACTGGCCTCTATCGGCGGTTTTATCGCTGCTGATTCTTCTATTATCAACTGGCTGCGACACAATGCACGTACTTATATTTTTAGTGCATCCAACACTCCGGCTGCAACAGCAGCTGCTCTGGAAGCGCTTCATATCATCCAGAACGAACCAGAAAGACTGAACGCTCTGTGGGAAGCAACCAACTATGCTCTGAAACGTTTCCGTGAAGCAGGCTTCGAAATCGGTGCTACCGAATCTCCTATCATTCCTCTTTATGTACGCGATACGGAGAAGACTTTCATGGTTACTAAGTTAGCTTTCGACGAAGGCGTATTCATCAATCCGGTCATTCCGCCGGCATGTGCTCCGCAAGACACATTGGTACGCGTGGCATTAATGGCTACTCACACCAAAGAACAAATAGACAGTGCTGTAGAAAAGTTAGTGAAAGCTTTCAAGGCTTTAGACCTTTTGTAAGCAGCATCTCTGAAAAGCTATAAAAAAAGCTACTTTCCGAAAGACAAATCATCTAGAAAGTAGCTTTTTTAATTCTACAGCAACACAAATTACTTCTGCTTTGCGTACCGAATTTCCATTCCTTGGTTATCCAGAACCAAAGAATCAGCCGTCAGTCTCTTGATATCCATCGTATCCACAAATTCAATCGTCTGGCCATTTCCGATACTTTTTCCTGTCAGAATCAGTTTAGTTCCTTCCTGTTTCCAGCTTTCATAAACCAAGGTAGCCATATTGACAGAAGAAGCAACGCCTCCTTCTTCCATCTTAATACCTTGTACTTGTCCTTCCATACCTGGCACGGGTTCTACCCATGAGCCAACAATTGAGGCTGAGTTACCTCCACATGCAGCCAATAAACCCATTAGCAGAGTTGCTGCCAACATTTTCTTTTTCATTCTGTAGTTCTAATTAGATTATTAATTAGTCATTTGTCCGGTTCGCCTTCTTCCCTACTACAATCACTTTCTTTGCAGTTGGTATCGTATTCGATCCCGGCTCTTCCTCTTCTTCTATGTAATTCACCTGTACGGTATCTCCCAGTTCGAAGCCACCGATCTCACTTGGTTCCTGATCCATTGTACTGACGAACACTGTATCTCCTTTCGAAGTAACCAACATAAAATTATTCATTGAAGCATCTTCTACTACCCCGAAGATTGTTTTCTCATCTTCTGTAGGAGCTACAGCCAGACTATCATCCATAGCATCCTGCTCTTGTCCCGCAGTCTGTCCGCTCTTTGATTGACAAGCACTTGTCACACCAACCAAAACAGCAAACAATAAAAAAACTCTCATTTTGTTCATATGCTTTTTATTTGAGATAAAACTTAGAATATTGCAAAGGTAATTTTTAAAATTGTTTTTCCCATGAACCTGCTTAAAATTAATTGAAATAAGGCATTAACAGTTTTTCTATACTGGCATACGTTCATTACAAAATAATAATACATATATAATTATATAAAATGTAAAATAAAGATAAGACAGACAAAACAGAAATATGTTAAATACTATTTTATGCCCACTTCAATCAAACAGCTAACACATTAATAATCAAATAAATAATAAGCAGACCAAGAATGTATTCAGATAAGTTCATGGAGAACTTGGTAGCAGATTTTAGAAAAATAAGCTTTCATCTTTTGAAAATTTAAGGTTTACAAATATTGAATGACTTTCTTTGCTTTGTTGGCGACAAAAATAGTTATATTTTTAAGAAGTACGCTATAAATTGATGCTTTTTTTAAAAGTTATTTCTTCGTTTACCCTATCTTTTCCTTTTATAATTCTGATAAAGTAATATTTCCGGGGGTATTTGAAATTAATATGTACTCATAATACTAATCCCACCAAGTTCTCCATGAACTTATACCGCCTTAGAGTTTACTCAATTCTATATTTCATAACCTAGTTTTTAATCAAAAATCAACACACAATCAATGCCTATGGAAATATTACAGTATTATGATTTACCATCCCTATCGTTTACAAACAAAACCGGTAAACTAGTTATTATTTTAAAATCAAAATTATGAAAAACATTTTATTTACCTCAAACAAAGTACACACAACCGCGCGAATCGGTGTTCTGTTCTTTTCTTTATGTTTTTCTCCACTCATAAATGCCGGCAATGCGGAAAAGCCGATGAATGGCATAGAGAGTTCAGAAACAACGCAACAAAATAAGATTAAAATAACAGGAGTAGTAACAGACAGCAAAGGAGAATCTATCATCGGAGCCAATGTTGTAGTAAAAGGACAATCAAACGTCGGAGCAATAACCGATGTAGAAGGACGTTATCAGATTATGGTTCCTTCCGACAATGCTATTTTGCAAGTATCATACCTTGGATACGTAACCGAAGAAATAAAAGTAAAAGGACGCCGCAACATCAATGTGATGTTGAACGAAGACTCCAAAGCGCTGGATGAAGTTGTAGTAGTCGGCTACGGACAGCAGAAAAAGGAAAGCGTAGTCGTTTCTATGAGTTCCATCAAACCAAAGGATATCGTTGTCCCTTCGCGAAGCCTGAATAACAGTCTTGCCGGACAAGTCGCCGGTTTGATTGCGGTACAACGTTCGGGTGAACCCGGATATGATAACGCAGAGTTTTGGATTCGAGGCGTAAGTACCTTTGCGGGTGGTACATCTCCGCTGGTACTTGTGGACGGTGTACCCAGAAGCATGAGTGACATTGAACCCGACGAAATCGAAACGTTTTCGGTTTTGAAGGATGCCGCTGCAACAGCCATTTATGGTGCCGAGGGAGCCAATGGTGTAGTACTTGTCACTACCAAACGCGGACGTGTAGAAAAGGCTAAGATTTCATTCAAGACAGAACACACCATTTCTTCCCCTACCCGTCTTCCCGAATTCGTTGGTTCGGCCGACTACCTGGACCTGTTCAACGAAGCACTCCATAATGATGGGGAATTACCGCAGTTTTCGGATGACTTAATTGCACATTACCGGAACAATGACGATCCGGACCTATATCCAAATACCAACTGGATCGACAAAATGTTACGTAAAAACACATTCACACACAGATATACCTTGAATGTACGTGGAGGTACAGAAAAAGCAAAATACTTTGTTTCGGCAGCATATTACAACGAAAGTGGTATTTTCAAAGGAAGTCCTACCAAACAATATAATACAAACATCGGCATCGACCGTATCAATCTTCGTTCAAATATTGATATGAACGTATCAAGCACTACAACTGTAGGAGTTGACCTCGCACTTCAGTATCTAGTTAATAATTATCCGGGAACAGGAACTGCCAATATATTCCGTTCCATGCTGATTACTCCTCCATATACATTTCCGGCTGTATACAGTGATGGTACTGTTTCAACCTACTCACAGGAACGTGACGCTAACATGCGCAACCCGTACAACTTATTGATGAACTCCGGATACGCCAAAGAATACCGTACTGCCATTCAATCCAAAGTTTATGTAGACCAGAAACTGGATTTTATCACCAAAGGTTTGTCTGTACGCCTGAACGCAAGTTATGACTATGATAGTGAAATGATCGTTCGCCGTGAATATAATCCGACAAGATATCATGCTACGGGACGCGACGAAAACGGCAATCTATTATTTGCCACAGTCGTATCCGGAAACCCTGAATTGCAGGACCCTAAGAATAGTGCGACAAGCGCAACCAAGAAGATTTACATAGATGCTGCCATCAACTATAAACGTACGTTCGACCAGCACGAAGTAGGTGCCATGCTATTGTACATGCAAAAGGAAACCCAATATCACAATGTAGCACTTCCCTATCGTAAGCAAGGTCTGGTAGGACGTTTAACTTACGGTTACAGCGGACGCTATTTCATTGAAGGCAACTTCGGATACACCGGTTCGGAAGCATTTGCTTCAGGCAACCGTTTCGGTTTCTTCCCGGCAGTAGGTCTTGCCTACTACATTTCCAATGAGTCTTTCTACCCGGAAGTGATCAAAAAGTATGTCCCCAAACTCAAATTAAGAGCCTCTGTAGGACGTGCCGGTAACGACAACACAGGAGGAACCCGTTTCTTGTACCGTCCGACCTACAAAATGGATGCCGGAGGTTTTACGCAAGGTTACAATGATACCGGAGGCGGTCTGAACGGTATCGGCAACGGTATCATAGAAGGACGTTTTGCAGCTCCTTACTTAGGATGGGAAGTAGAAGACAAACAAAACTACGGTTTCGATATCGGCTTGTTTGACAACCGTCTTGAAGTTATCTTTGATTACTTCGATTCTACCAGAAGCCAGATTCTGCTGCAACGTCAGACTGTTCCCCAGCTTGGCGGTCTGAGAGACGATCCGTGGCAAAACTTCGGTAAGGTTCGCAACAGAGGTGTTGACATGTCTGTGAACGCTCATCAAAATATAGGCAAGGTAAAACTTAGCGCAAGAGGTACATTCACATTCACCCGCAATAAAATTCTGGAATATGATGAACTTCCTCCAAAGTATGACTACCAAGCTATTACGGGCAAACGTGTCAGTGATAAAGATAATCTCTATTACATCGCAGAACGACTTTATACCGAAGACGACTTTACCGTAAGCACCAACGCTAACGGTCTGAAGACTTATAAACTCCGTTCGGAAATTCCACAACCAACCTTAGGCGGACTCCTTGGTCCCGGTGACATCAAATATACCGACGTCAATGGAGACGGAATCATCGACTCTTATGACCGTGTAAGAGGAATCGGTCATCCGGAAACTCCGGAAATTATCTACGGATTCGGTTTAAATGCCGAATATAAAGGAATCTACGCCAGCATCTTCTTCCAGGGAGCAGGGAACACTTCTGTATTATTGGGTGGAAAGACTTCCGAAGGATGGTACCCATTCTCATGGGGTGTAGACCAGTCCAACTATCGCACCTTTGCATTAAACCGTTGGACAGAGAACAATCCGAGCCAGGATGTAATTATTCCCCGTCTGCACAAGAGCAATGCGAACAATGCTAATAACCGCGTTGCCAGTACATGGTGGCTGCGCGATGGCTCTTTCCTCCGATTGAAGAATATAGAAATCGGCTATCAGATACCTAAGAAATTCTTAAGCAAGATCGGCTTCGAAGCTGCCCGTATCTATCTGATGGGATATAACCTGGCAGTATGGGATCATATCAAATATTTCGATCCGGAAGCCGGAAATGCGAATGCCGGACTTAACTATCCGCTGCCGCGAACCTATACAATCGGTCTTGATTTCACATTCTAAAAACCATAAAAGATAAAAATATGAAAAGTAAAAGTCACATATATATGTTGCTGATGGGATTATTCTTCTCCGTCAGTTCATGTGATTATCTGGCTGTTTCGGACCAGATGTCAGGAGGCTTGCAAAATACAGATCAAATATTTGAAAACGTAGCCTATACCAAACGATGGTATGCCAATGTCTTTGCAGGAATCCCCGATTATTCGGGAATAAACAGCCTGAATGTAGGAGCCTTTAAAAATCCGTGGGCTGCAATCTGCGATGAACTAGTAGTAGGTTATGGAAATGCTGCCAAGGCCAACAACTCGGACAAGAATGCGGCGACTGCTGGTTTTCACCGCTATGGCGACTGCTATAAATACATCCGGCAGGCTAACATTTTCCTAGAGAAAGCTCATGTGATTACAACCAGCGGTACGCAAGGCGACAGACTGGAAGAAGACGAACTGAATGAGATGCGTGCCAACGTACGCTTCATGCGTGCATTTTACAATTATCTGCTATTGGAACAATACGGTCCTATTATCCTCGTAAAAGATAAGGTATACGAGGCGACAGAGACTCAGGATGTTCCCAGAAATACGGTAGATGAAGTTATCACGTATATTGATCAGGAACTACGTGAAGTAGCTAATGAACTGCCACAGGAACCGATGCACGAAAATGAATCTTACCGCGCATGGCCAACCAAAGGTGTCGCTTTGGCCGTACGTGCCAAATTGTGGCTATATGCAGCCAGCCCCCTTCTCAACGGGGGATACAGAGAAGCGCTGTCTCTGACCAACCCAGACGGTACAAGACTCTTCCCGGATCGTGATGACAACAAATGGAATACTGCATTAAACGCCTGCAAAGATTTCATCGATTACGCAGAAACCGGAAACCGCTACGAGTTATACAAAGAATATACAACAAGCAGCACCGGTGAACAGATTCTAGACGTAGATGCCTCCGTTTACAACCTCTTTCAGAAATACAATAAAGAAATCATCTGGGGCACCGCCAACAACGACTGGAGAGGACTTGACGGTGACGCATTCGACCGAAGAATCGTTCCTCGCTGCGAAAAGAACGGTTTGGGTTCGACCGGAGTAACGCAAGAACTCGTAGACGCCTTCTATATGAACGACGGACTTCCTATCAAGGAAACCGACTATCTGCCGAAATCAACACTTTATAAAGAAGATGGTTACGGAACTTACAAGGACAAGAATGACGGAAAATACTCTAAGAACTACACCAACGTAACAGTCAGTAACCGCTATCTGAATCGTGAAGCACGTTTCTACAACACTGTCTTCTTCAACGGACGCCAATGGCCTGTCACCTGCAAACAAGTCCAGTTCTACAATGGAGGTAATGCAGGCGTTCAGGAAGGACAAGCCACTACAACCGGATATATGCTTTTCAAGCGCTTCAACCGATCAATCAGCAAAACCAGTCCGGGTGTAGCTAGTCAGAACCGTCCTTCCATAATCTTCCGTCTGGCGGATTTCTATCTGATATATGCAGAAGTTGCCAACGAAGTAAATCCGAGCGACTCACGCGTACTGACTTATCTGAACCTCGTACGCGAACGGGCAGGCTTGCCGAAAGTAGAAATACTGAATCCCGGTATCGTAGGTAATAAAGAATTGCAAAGAGCAGCCATTCAGCGCGAACGTCAGATTGAACTGGCAACGGAAGGTCAACGTTATTTTGATGTACGCCGCTGGATGATTGCCGACAAAGACGGTGAAGGACGCCAGAACGGATATGCACACGGTATGAATGTTCGGGGAACTATCAATGATACCGAAGAGTTCAACCGCGTAGTGGAAACTGAAAAAATTGTATTCAACAGAAAGATGTACTTACAGCCAATACCGGATCACGAAATGAGAAAGACACAAAACCTCGTCCAGAATCCGGGCTGGTAATTGTATAAGCACAATAAATCAATGAGCATTATGAGAAAAATAAGTTATATACTAATATCAGGCTGCATCACTCTATCTATTATCGGTTGTGATGAAACCTTTGATACGAGCAATACATCCGAAGGGATTTTGTCATTGTCTGAAAACGGACTGACTATTCTGCAATCGTATAATGTAGGAGAAAAATACAATGCTGACTTATGGATACAACACGGAGGACTGGAACTGAATAACAGTACCGTCACCTTCACCGTAGACAAAAGCCTGCTCGACTCACTCAATACTGCCGACGGAACCAGTTACCAGATACTTCCGGAAGATTGTTATCAAATGACTAACACAACGGTTAACGTATCTGCCGGTGACAGACTGGCAAAAGGCACTATCGTATACGACCCGACAAAGATTCATGCGTTGTGCGGCTATGACAATGTTCAATACATTCTCCCACTCAAAGCAAGCACTACAGGAGAGAAGTTGAACCCCGGCCGTTCCACCCTCCTACTGGGATTTAAAGTTTCCGAACCCATTGTAACTATCATAAACGATGGTATACAGGAAATCAATGTCAACAATGTAAAAGAGTTGCCGATTACCATTGGAGTACCTTTTAGCAATAAATGGAACATCAACTGTACATTAGTCAACAACCAGTCGGTAGTAGATACGTACAACAGTGCCAATCAGACTTATTTCAGTCTTCTGCCGGCAGAGTGCTATACCAAACCCGAATCCCCGTCATTGTCTCAGGGAGTTGATCAGACCACAGTCAGTTACAAGCTGAAAGATAACATTCTTCCGGGAAATTATATGCTTCCTGTGCAAATAGGCGAAGTTACTTCCGATGCCACTATCCGTGCGGATAAAGACACCTACACAGGATTCTGCATCATAAAAGAAGGAACGAAAATATCAAAGAGCGGCTGGGAAGTTCTGTCCTTTACGACACAGGAAGCTTCGGGAGAAGGAGCCGGCAATGGATTAGCCAAATGTCTGATAGACGGAGACACTGAAACATTCTGGCATGCCAAATGGCAAGGTGGAAACGACCCGCTACCGTATGATATTGTGATAGATATGAAGCAAAACATACAAATAGCACAGGTGGAATTGCTTCCGCGCGGCAGAGGTTCAAACAATCCTATCAAAGTGGTCGAGTTTGCAGCTAGTGAAGATAACGTGAACTGGACTCCTATCGGCAGATTCGGATTCACGAATCAGGATGCCGCCCTGGAATATTATGTAAAATCGATCAAAGCACGTTACATCAGACTCACGATTCCCGATGACGGAGGAAACAGTACTGTCGCTGCTATCAGAGAACTGGATGTCAAGGGCACTATTATTAACTGACACATGAGCATTCGATAGGTATTTTATAGCAAGTGCACTCTATAGTGTATCTTGAAGTCAAGCTACTCTCTTCCCCCAAAGAGAGTAGCTTTTATTTTGTCCGATGCCACCTTTCCTGTTTTTCCAACGGTTGATTAGCTTCAAAGTCAACGGCAAAAGAAGAACGTTTTATCTTCTTAGAAACTGGATACTGAAGAACTACATATTCATAGTGATCATTCCGTTTTAATAGTCTCAGCCGGATTACTTAATGCCGTATGATATCCGTTAAGGACAACTGTGACAAACGTTACAAGCATCAATAAGACGACAGGTACTATAAATACTTCTATTCCCCAATCCGTAGGATACACAAACTGTTCCCTCCACCGTTTCATCAAGACATATACGATAGGAATAGCGATCATGTCGGCTATCAGAATATAATAGAAGAACGGACGATTCAACAACAATAGAATTTGGCGGGAAGAGGCACCGTGTACTTTACGAATCGCAATTTCTCTTTTTCGTTGTTCTACCGCATACCATGTAATTCCAAAGATACCAAAAAGGGTCAGGAACAAACTGATTATAGCATAAGCCAGTAATAATCGGGAGAAATTCACCATATCTGTATTGTTGGATATATATTGCTGATAGGCGTCTATGTAAACAAAAGAATGTCCCGGCTCGTGTTTCTCCCACAGCAACCGGAGATTTTTTACTATCTCATTGCGTCTGCCCTCATCTATACGACAAGACAGGTAGGTTGCCTGATCGACCGGAATCTCTTGAAGAATAATCTGCATCGGAGTAATGGCAGAGTTGAAAGAAGTCAGTCTGAAATCTTTGCACACACCGATAATAGTTCCTTCACCGGCGTTGTCCTGCTCATATTTGCTTAAGGTCTGCCCCACCGGATCTTCTCCTCCCGGTACAAAGAACTGTACAAAGGCTTCATTAACAACTACCGGATGGGCTACCTTGGAAAATAAATCCTCCGTTCGTTCCGGTTCGAGAAGTTCTATGTTGAATAAGTCCAGCAGTCCATAGTTCTCGGTCAATAAAACTTTATTTACCATTACTTCCTGCCCATTCCTGTTTAGTGGAATGATGATATTAAAAGGACTCGTTATCCGCCCTTTGGATAACAGGGCAGTTTGGATACCGGGCAGGTTTTTAATGTCATTATACAAAGGGATAGTCAAGGCAGCCCCCTCATTACCTAAAATTATAACTCCTTTAAAGCGTTCACCCTGCCCTTCTATGGTTGAAAGTTGCGTACGTATCATCATAAAGGCAGTCATCAATCCGATGGAGATAACCATTTGCACGCCTACAAGGGTCGCTACCAGTCTTCTTCTTTTTCTCCCTTGAAAAAATTGCCGATATCCGCTGATAGAAATGCGGTTCAGTTTCTTCGTCATATAGGTGGCCGGTATAATGGCCAAAAGAGAAACAAACAGAAGAATAAATGGAAAGACTTTCCATGAAAGAATGAAACCGAAAGTCAGACGGGCATCAAAGAAATAATTGAAAAGAGAAAGTATGTCCCCCATTACAAGAATGGAAAGGATGAAAGCGATAAATACGGTAAGGAATGTATCAATAAAAAGTTGCCGGCAAATATATGAATGAGAAGCTCCCATCAATGTCTCTACATGAATCATGTTTACTTGTTTCAGCAGGCGCGAAAAGCTTAGGTTTACGTAATTGAAGCAAGCGATGAATAAGACAAGAAAAGCTGATAATAAACCGATACTCAACAAAGCGATCTGCCGATGACTGAATGTTTTCACGGAATCAGCCAGTTTTGTGTCAAAGTAGGATTCTTGTAATGTCTGGAGTTTATAATAACCGGGACCTGTCACTGTAGGCAGTTCTGTTGACTCAAAACGCTCGCGAAAGGCTGACACGTCAGTCTTTTCTTTGAGAAGAATCATACAGGAAGTTCCTTCTTCCTGCAGGTTCTGAGAATTACCAAGCAAATCAATACGGAGTGCTGACTGCGCATAAAACTTATATATGGCAGATACCTTTTTCATTTCAACTTTATCTCCATATACCACAGAAAGTTCTCGCCCGATACAATCGAACTTCCCGAAGTATTGCATGGCCTTTTCTTCACTCAAAGCAATACAGTCCGGCTTAGTCAAGGCTTCTTTCATATTGCCGGACAATATCTGGTACGGGAAAAAACGGCAGAAAGAACTGTCGGCCTCAACAATGACCTGTTGAGGAAAGCGCTGGTTCTCAATTTCAATATGAGTTGCCTCCTTCTCGGTCAGCCGGAGATAAGATTCAATCTCCGGAAACGGAGCTATCATTCCGGCAACCGATCCTCCGTAGACAAATGATACTTGTCCGGTGCTCTGCATGGATGGCAGTCGCTGAGTCAGGCGCAGGATACGGTCCTTCTTTGGATTTTCCCCTTCTATCGTATATTCATGGATGACAAACGAGATCAGAAGATTGGTACAGGAAATACCGACCACAAGACTGACCAAAGAGATGACCGCAAAAAGTTTATTGCGCCACCAGTTTCTGAATATAAGTTTTAATAGTACGAGGTTTTCCATAGCAGTTCGTTCCATTCGTTGTAATCTTAGTCGTTTTTAATCTTATTCGTTCTTCATGATCAATGCCGGATTGATGCGGACAGCTTTGCGTACCTGCCAGAGTAATGTACCCAGTGAGATAAGCAAGGTAAGGATGAAGCCTGTCACAAAAATCCCTGCTCCTATCGGAGCTTTCACCGCAAAGTCTTTGGTATAGTCATTAATAATATAATAGACCAAAGGAATAGCGACAGCAAAGGCGGCTCCCAAAATATAAAGATACTTCCTGACCAATAACAAAGCGATCTGTTTGCCGGTAGCTCCGTTCACTTTACGCAATGCAATCTCCCTGTAGCGCTGGCGAATGTCATACAATGACAGCCCGAACAATCCGAGGCAGGAAACGCAGATAGCCAGTCCGGCAAAGGTGACGTAGATGTGGGTTGTTCTCTTGTCATCATCGTACAGTTTTTCAACTTCATCTTCGACGAAGGAGTAATTGAACTCCCCCTCACCCATTACTTCGTTGTGTAGTTCCTTCAAGAATTGAATGGCTTCCTTGCGTTTACCTTCGGCTATTTTAGCCATTAAAGGTTCGGTAGGGTTTTCTCCTTCATCATACAGAATAGCCAGTGATGCATCCCCCATAGATAAGTGTCCGGTCCGGAAGTCTTCTATCACACCTACTACCTGATAAGCAGGATTTTTACTCTCATCTGTCCCCACACTCCACCATAGACGGGATTCGGTTTGCAGTGAAGCTTCATTAATATCTTTTATCCGGAAGAGCTTTCTGGCTGTTTCATTTATCATCATTTTATATTGGGCAAACTGGTCTTTATCATTCCACGTTCTTCCTTCTTTCAGCTTCAGGCCAAACATATTCATGTAATTATTATTAACATACATGATAGCCATTTTATGTTTCTCTCCGTTACTCTCCACATTGACGTATGGTTCCAGATTGATAGGTGCTTCCCCATATCCCCATGAAATGAATAAAGGGCATGCGTCCATCTTCTGTTTAATAACCTGTACCTTATGCCGCTCCAAGTCACGTTCTTTCTGCCATTCTTCATCATTTGCATATCTTCTGTTTTGTGTCTCGAATGACAGGAACTGGCATGAAATGATATTCTTTGCCTGATATCCTAAATCCGCATTCAGCATTGTGTACAACTGGCGAACAAAAAACAATGCGACTACTATCAGACTGAACGTAATGACATATTGAATAAATAAGAATACTGCACGGGAAACAATTGAATTTCCTCCGGCATTTACAGAACGCAAAGAAGTGATCGGAGAAGAATAGTTGTAACGTAAAAAAGGAAAGACAGACGTCACCAACGGCAATACGAATAATAAAATGAGAGACAGCGACAGATCAAAAACGATATCCGGTTTTACAGGAATTGCATATACCGAGGCGAATATCCCGGCTGAAGTTTCGATCAGCATCCAGATGATAAGCAAGGCGGCTGCCACCATATATATATTCTCTACATAAATCTGGATAAATATCTGAAAGCCGCTCGCACCATATACTTTTTTAACACCAAACTCACGTGCCCGCTTTAGAACGATAACCGTGTAGATATTGATAAAATTGAAGACTCCCACCAACAGCAGCATACAAGCCACTACAGTCAGAATCGTCACATGATTGATATTCCCCCGCAAAAAAGAAGCTGCCGAAGGTTCGACAATCTTATTGAAATACAATCCTTTCAAGGGAGTAAGCCCGTACTGTATGGGAGAATGACTGTAACATATTAATGACTGCGGCTTGGAAATCTTTTCATTATACTTTTTCAGGTCTGTTCCGTTTGTCAACCGGACCATGCAGAATCCCATCCGACTCCAGTCTGTATATTTCCCCTGATTCACCGGAGCTATCAGGTCGAATTGTAAAGAAGCCTTGGTACTCGGTTCATCCACAATGCCACGAATGGTAAGTACAGAACCTGACGATGAAGTTAATTGTTTCCCTATCGGGTCTTCGTCACCAAAAATATGCCAGGCATATTTCCGGGTAATAATTGCATCATCCGGTTTCTGAATAGTTTTAATTCCCGAAACTATCGGATAGTCCATCAACTGCAAAAGCAAGCTATCAGTTACCAAAACATTGGCCTGGTAACGGTGATTATCGACTACAATATAATCATCGTCAAAAGAAACACTATAAGAATATGCTTCTACTTCCGGATTCTTTAAAGGGTCTATAAAATTAGGATCATTATTCCTGTCTGTATTATCTGTGATTGAAATGCTGCCATTACTCCTTTGAATAGTCAGCAAGTACAATCGGTCCAGGTCCTTACAGAAATGGTCAACTGTTATCTCCTGATGGATATAGCGTACAATTATCAACGTTGCAGCCACACTGACTGCAAGCCCGATAATATTGATCATCGTGTATATTCTGAAACGGGATAAAGTCCTGATAGCAGATAATTGGTTCTTCATATTGCTTTTATTAAATAATAACGTTATTCACTTTTGATTACTTCTGCCGGGTTCTGTCGGGCAGCTTTCCATACTCTCCAGATGATGCTAAGGAATATTATAAGTAACATACCTGCAAATATGCCTCCATATATCCAAAAGTTTATCGGCGTCTGCTTTACATATCCTTCGAGCCAGTACTTCATGATGAGATAACTTAATGGAAAGGCCATGAATGACGCTATGACAAGTAAAATCAAGTACTCTTTAAAAAATAAGTTCAAAATGACCTTTACACTTGCACCGTTTACTTTCCGGATAGCAATCTCTTTCCGGCGCTGTTCACATGATAACGTCACTAAGGAGAATATGCCAAATACGGCAATCACGATACAGATAAGAGAAACAACACTCAGTAACTTGCTTAATGTGTTTTCTGACTTCATGTATTCATTATAGGTATCTTCCATATTTATCAAGTTCAATACCGCATCCATATTGTCCTTATGCGCCTCTTCCTGCAGTTTTTGGTATACTGTCTTCCATGTACCTTCTTTAAATTTAAAAAGAAAGGGCCCTCTGTTTCCGTTGCCCGGATTATCCTTCGGCAAAAAGAATACAGCCGGAATCACTGGATAAATCGGAGCATTATAATATATATCTCTGATAACACCTTTCACTGTGCAAACTTCATTCAGATATATCTTTTTACCTATCGGTTGAGACCATCCGAAAGCTTTTACGGCAGCTTCATTGATTACCACTACTCCTTGTCCGTCTTTTTCATCCAACATATCACCTTCTATAACGTCTATCTGAAAGAAATCAACATAATCCTGATTGATTGTTTCATTCTCTAATTTGATTCGTTGTTCTTTATCAGTCTGTCCTTCCCATTCCCTCAATTCATAAGAAGAAAATGACGATTTAGGAATAGGACTGGAAAAACCACATAAACATTCTGTTACATCAGGCATCTGCTTTAGTATCTCTTTGAAAGGAGTATTTTCAAATCCATAAATAGAAAGAATGGCTCCCACATTATGTTTCTCCAATCCCAATTCTTTGGAATTTTGCAGAAAATTGAGTTGCTTCATCATGACCAAAGTGCAGAACACAAAACCAATACTTATAAAAAGCTGGAATAAAATGCTACCTTTATAAAACCAGCCGGAAAGATGAAGATTTGATTTGTGATTGATACTATCGAGCAATGTCCGCTTGTTGACATAGCGCACAAGTATAGCTGCAAAACCCATTGTTATCAGTAACAATAATAATATATATACAAACACTTCACTATAAAAGTATGAAGTACTCTCATCGATTTGCGACAACTCCTTAAAAACAGGCAGAATTAACTCTATCATCATGATTCCCAAGCCTAATGACAGCACAAGCAACAAGATCAATTCTGAAAGGAGTAATGAAAGAAGATTGCCATTGGAGGCTCCATTCACTTTTCGTAGTGCCAATTCGCGCTTGCGCATTCGGATACGGGTTACAAGCATTGTTAAATAGTTACATAATCCGCAAATAATAACCAAAGCTCCAATGCAAGCAAAAAGACGAACATGATTCAATTTGACATTGATATCCTCCCTCGGATGAGTACTCCTCAATGTTGATAACGGAGCTATAGGAGTAGATATAACCGGGCTATATGAGTCCAGTTGTATTTTATATTTCGCCAGTCTCTTCTCTACAGCTTCTACATCACTATTCGGATAGATACGGAAAAGAGTATGGCATTGCTGTCTTCCCCAATCCGGATCTCGGTCTTTATATGGTAACAAAATATCAAAAGGATACATGGAATGTCCTTCCCATGATTTTACTACTGCGACAATCGTCATTTCAGCATTTCCTCTGTCAGGAAATAGCAATTGTTTGCCTATCGGGGATTCTTCTCCGAATATTTTTTTGGCGGTTTTATCCGTAATGGCAACTTGTTTATCCCCCAGTCTCAAACGATTATCGCCATCTATCGCAATGATATTAAACATTGAAATAAAGTTAGAATCAACTTCCAACTGGTATGTATGATATACATTCTTCTCATGTTCAATGGAAGTTATACCTCCATTATATATATGGCAAGCATTCTCCACCTCCGGACAGTTTTTCTTTATATAATCAGCCAACAAACTGGATGAATAATAAGAAAATCCGTCTCCCTGCAAATCAAATTTATTACCTGCCAAGTAGATGCGCTCCGCCCCTTCATGAAACGTATCGTATGTCATTTCATAACGTATCCATAGGGCAGACAATGCAAAACAGGTGAAACCAATTGCCAAGCCGACTATACTTACAATACTCTGCGTCTTGTACTTGATCAGATTGCGAAAAGCTATTTTTAAATAATGATATATCATGACATTGTGTTTATGTTATTCACTCTTGATAATTTCTGCCGGATTCTGCCGGGCAGCTTTCCATACTCTCCAAATGATGCTAAGCAAAAGAATAATAGCTATCACAACAAAGATACTTATATATACCCAGCCATCTATCGATGTTTGTCTCACGTAGCTGTCGATCCATCTCCTCATTACAACATATCCTGTGGGGAATGCAATAACGGCAGCTATGATCAATAACAATAAATATTCCTGGAAGAACATCTGCAGGATATGATGGATTTGCGCTCCGTTCACCTTACGTATAGCAATCTCTTTCTGACGCTGTTCACAAGACAGCGTTACCAATGAGAAAACTCCGAATACAGAAATAATGACGCAAACCAATGATACAAAACTCAATAATTTCATCAGTGCATCTTCGGAGCGGAGGTACTTGTTATATTCCTCTTCTTCATTAAACAATCGCATATACGCATTCGGAAATTCCTCTCTGTACAGTTTCTCTATGGTCGCACGACATTCATTCCACGTGCCCTCTCTAAATTTAAACAGAATGCTGGCACGATTCAACAGATAATCTTGCGCTTTAGGATGCTGAAAAGCAATCAGTCCCGGTTCACTCGTAGGAGAACGATAGCTAAAGTTCCTGACTACTCCGACAACCTTATATAGGCTACGCTGACCATTATATTCATGATAGAAACTTTTGCCCAAAGCCCGTTTCCATCCAAATTTACGGCATGTATTTTCATCTATCACTACTTCATTTTCTTGATTCTTGTCCGATATAAACTCGCCTTCCAATAAATTCAATTTATAGAATTCAAAGAATTCTTCTTTAGCAGGCATCATACCAACTGTTAAAGGTTCTTCAACCGCTTTCGACGAATCATCCCAGTTGTTTATTTCGACATACATCATCGGTCCTGTAGGAATAATCGGGAAATACGAAGGGGGTAAAGCCTCTGTCACCATGGGCAAAGTAGCTATCTTCGCCGACCATTGCTTAATATCACCATTCCATAAGGCTACATTACCGACATTATGACGTTCCATTCCTAAGTCCGTATTTTTCAGAAAATAGAGTTGCTTCATCATAACAGCCGCACAGAAGATAAAAGCAAGACTGACAACTAACTGCATGATAATTCCTATCTTACGAAACAAATAAGGTCTGGTAGCTACCGCTTTTCCTTTTATCGCTTCCTGCAATGTCCGACGGCGAAAATAAGATAAAGGCATCTGTGCAAACAGGAAAGACAGAATGATTACAATCAAAAGATATGCAATGATCTCTCCATAATATACACTGGCCTCTATCTGTGTGAAGTTCAGGAAGCCGGACAGACTCACCTCTATCATCAACAGTCCGCATAACAGGGCGATACATAGAATCAACAACAGTTCAATGGCAAACTGCACCGATAAAGATGTATTACTTGCACCATTTACTTTACGAAGCGCCATTTCACTACTACGCATGCAAAGCCGACTGATATAAAGCGTCAGGTAATTGAATAAGGAACAAATAATGACCAATCCGCCTGCTAAAGAGAAATAGAAAATATAACTGAAGGAGATAACTACCTCTACTTTAGAAACATAATCCGAATAACGCAAAGCCGAAATGGGCGTGATCAGAAGCTTCACAAGTTCGCTCTCTTTGGGAATATCCAAGATATCAATGTCTTCCATCTTCTTTTGAAAAGTATCCCTATCCACTCCTGCGCGAACACGGATAAACAGTTGTTCTCCCTTACTACTCCAGCGTGGATAGCGCCTTGCCGAACTCAATACACTATACGGTATATTGGAATGACGGGACCATCCGCTCACAATGGCGCCTATCTTACGGGGACGTCCGCTCAGTTCTACTTCTTTCCCCAAAGCATCCTCTTCACTGCCAAAAAGCTTTCGGGCAAACTCTTCCGTAATGGCGATTTCCGGATCATTTTCTTTCAGGAAGTTGACTGTTCCTTTCAGCAGCCGTATATTGAAAAAGTTCATGAAAACAGAATCTGCTGTAGCCATTACTACCTCCTGTTCATTATCTCCCATACGGAATTTCATATCCCGATATATGGAAGTGGAAGCAGTAGCTTCTATCTCCGGCATTTTCTCCTGTAAATAGTTTGCCAAAGGGTAAGGAGTAACATTGGATGTACTACCAGGGGAATCAGTATAATGCGCACGTACCATATAGATACGGTCGGCTCCGTTATGGAAAGTATCGTAAGTCATTTCATAACGAATCCATAAGACAGACAGCGCAAAACAAGTGAAACCAACAGCTAATCCAATGATACTGACAAGGCTCTGTGTCTTGTACTTTACCAAATTGCGAAAGGCTACTTTCAAATAGTGTTTAATCATGGTACTTTATGAATATATTACATACTGACTTCCGTTACTACCTGTCCGTCAAACAAATTAATGATACGGTCGGCATAACCGGCATCGTGCTGTGAATGTGTTACCATCACAATAGTGGTTCCTTCCTTATTTAGTTCACTCAATAGCCCCATCACTTCTTTACCGTTCTTTGAGTCCAGATTACCGGTAGGCTCATCGGCCAGGATCAACTTAGGATTGGCAACTACTGCACGGGCAATAGCAACACGCTGCTGCTGACCTCCGGAAAGTTGTTGCGGGAAGTGTTTGCTGCGATGTGTGATAGCCATTCGTTCCATAGCAGTCTCCACTCTCTTTTTACGTTCGGAAGCTGAGATACCCATGTAAAGCAAAGGCAATTCAATATTTTCATAAACATTCAATTCATCTATCAGATTGAAGCTTTGAAAGACGAAACCGATCACTCCTTTACGAAGGCTGGTACGCTGTGACTCTGTGTACTTGGAAACTTCTGTTCCATTGAGGTAATATTCCCCTCCTGTCGGATTGTCCAATAACCCAAGAATATTGAGCAATGTTGACTTTCCACAACCGGAAGGTCCCATAATGGCAACGAACTCTCCTTGCTTCACCTCGATACTTACATTATTCAACGCCCAAGTTTCCACTTCTTCGGTCTTGAAAATCTTCTGTAAATTAATTGTCTTGATCATAATTGTAATATTTAAAAGTTATTGTGTTTATTCGTTTTTATGAGAAATAAATCGGTTCCTTAATAAATTACCAACCGTATTATCTTCATAATATTATATATTCCTTATTTCAATATCAACTCCTCTGCATCGCCAAAGGTATCATATCCTGTCGTAATTACCCAATCTCCCGTCTGCAAACCTTCCGTAATTTCGTACTGCTGCGGATTCTGCCGCCCAATACTTAATGGTACACGGATTGCTTTTGTCTTCGAAGCATTCACTTTGTAAATCCATTGTCCTCCTGTAGACTGATAGAAATTACCCCGTGGAATAATAAGCGCCCGTTCCGGCTGACCTAATTCAATCTGTACACGGAAGCTTTTGCCAACTCTGACATTATCGGGCATATCGCCGGTAAAGACAAGATCGACATCAAACATACGGTCTTTTACTTCAGGGACGACTTTCGTTATTTTCAGCGGATATTTCTTTCCCTGATAATTGACGGTAGCAGGCAGTCCGGTAGTGATCCTGTCAATGTAATATTCGCTTAGCGAAGTATGTATCTTATACTGATCGAGTACCTTTATTTCGGCAATGCTTTCGCCGGAAGAAACCTGCTGCCCCGGAGTAACCCTGACAAAGCTTAGTTGCCCTTTTATAGGAGCCGTCACCACCAGGTTATTCAATCGCTCATGAGTACGTTCATATTTCTTGCGCTCCCGTTCACGGTCATTGCGAATCAGTTCTTTACGAATCATCGTAACAGCCGAATCATGTCGCAGGCTTTCTTGTTGCAATGCCGCGTTTTTTAGTTTGTAGTTATATTCATCTTCGGCTACTTGTAGTTGAGCCTTACTCTTTACTCCCATCTGAAACTCTTCCCGATCAAGGGCAATGCTCTTTTTCAGTCGTTCCAGTTCATAATTATTCGTCAGAGCCTGCTGCTTCAGATTAAGACTTTTCTGTTCCATCTCAATCTCCTGTTCCTGATAGGTAATCATTTGCTTTTCCCATTCGTCACGCTGGTCTTCAATGCTGCGAAGCAGGTCTGGATTGGAAAGGACGATAATGGTATCCCCCTGATGGAGCAGACTCCCTTCCTCACCAACGATGCTTTCAACGCTTCCCGCTTCGCGGGTATTGATTTTGATAGTCAGTATAGGCTGAATCAGTCCCTCCACATCTACATATTCCATAAAATTATCCTCTTTCACTTCCGCTATCTGAATATTTTCGGCATCAATACGTAATTTTCGGGGGCCTAATGACAGAACAATTACATAAATCAGAAAGGCAGCAAACAAAAGTCCGCCTATCAGATAGTATCTGTATCGAATGTACCAAGGTTTCTTTTCTAATTTTATATCCATGACTTTATCAGGTATTTTATATTTTTATTTATTAAAGCTAAGTAAGTTGCTATTCTATAAGAAGATTGTAATCTTCTGTCAATAGCATATTCCGTTCAAAATCGTAAAGTGTCATACTTCGAAGTGTGTAATATAAGCTCCAATAATTGTACAAAGCCGATACGTAATTACGGCGGGCACTATCTTTCTCGGCAATGGAAGCATTCAGATCAAGGATAGTGGATTTTCCCAGTATATAAAGTTTGCGGGCAACTTCATTTCTTCGTTGAGCCGTTTCATCTGTACGGGCAGCGATACGTACCCGTTGTGTTTGCAGATTAAATTGTTTCACCAGTTTGCGGACATTCAATTCAAAATCCGTCCGATTTTGCTCCACTTGCGTATATACTAGATCACGATTGGAACGGGCTACCCGCACTTGTCCTTTCCCTCTTCCCCAATCTAAAATAGGAAGAGCGATACTCAGACTTACATATTGCTGGTCTAACAGATTCCGATAAGCATCCGGCAACTTTTCGGCAGTCTGCGTCAGTCCGAAACGGAGATAAATATCTGCTTTCAGCCCCGCATTGGCACGGGCTCTTGCCACAGCACTCTCGCTTTCCAGTTTTCTTCGTTTCATCGTCTGTATATCCGGACTATTTTCGTATGCCAATGCCAATGCTTCATCCAGATTGACACTGAAATCCGGCACTTGGGAGTTGATACGCACACGAAGTTCCCGATCTTCCTGAATGCCCAGATAAGAACGAAGTTCCTGCATGCAATTATCCATTTCTATACGGGCATTCATACGATTTGTTTCTTCGGTCAGACGATTCAATTCTAACTGCAGCATTTCATTCTCTGTGATCGTGCCTATATTGTAGCGCCCCTGAGCGTAACGATAGAGCGTGTCGGCATTTGTATAATTGAAAGAAGCAATATCGTAATTACTTTGAGCGGTAGCCAAAGCGAAGAATTTATTAATTGCATTGGCGGAAACAAGTTCCAGTGTTTCCACATAACTTTTCTTGGCTTCCTGATAGCGTACCGGTTCTATACGTTTATCCCATTTCAGACTATTATAACCAAAAAGCGACTGGCGATATCCTATCATGACAGGAGAAGTTTGCCATGAGTATTTATGTTCGCTGAACAAGTCCATACGTTGCGCAGATGTTTCGAGAAAAAGAGAACCTCCGGTCCAGGGAATATTCTGCGACAGGTTCAAAGTCAGATCGGTATTCAACAGATTTTGCTCGACAAACTTAACGGAACCGTCCCCCATTGTAATCTTATTGATGGCACGATTCAGATTAGGATCGGATGACAAACTCAAAGATGGCAAATAGTTAGCCCGATAATATTGGTAGTTCCAGTAAGCCGAACGAAAACTATGTCGTGCAGTCTGTGCATCAGGTGATTCCAGACGGGCTATTTTCACCACCTGCTCCAACGACATCTCCATTGTTTGATTTTGAGCAGCCAGCAGTTCAGTCGACAGGATTCCGAGTGTTATATAGAGTATTTTCAGATTCATTCTTAGATTTATTTGTTATTTACTATTCAAAACCTGTGCCATTCTTATATTTCATTATAATTCAGCTATTTACATTTACCACACTATTACAAGCAGCGTGCAAATACGCACAAATTTAGTGCGCAATCGCACATACAACACATGATTATTATCCATATCTTTGCCCTTGCATTAAAACTTTAGGATAAGTAACGAATCATATACCCCATACCCTATGGATGAAGTCAACAAACTAGGAAAGATACTCATTGTAGATGATAACGAAGATGTGCTCTTTGCCCTCAATCTACTACTCGAACCCTATACGGAAAAGATAAAGGTAGCTACCACTCCCGACCGGATTGAGCATTTTATGACTACCTTTCAGCCCGATCTTATCTTATTAGATATGAATTTCAGCCGTGATGCAATTAGCGGTCAGGAAGGTTTTGAAAGTCTGAAGCAGATTTTGCAGATTGATCCGCAAGCTATTGTCATCTTCATGACTGCATATGCGGATACAGATAAAGCTGTACGGGCCATTAAAGCCGGTGCAACAGATTTTATCCCCAAACCTTGGGAGAAGGAGAAATTGCTGGCTACTCTCACCTCCGGTATGCGTCTGCGCCAATCTCAACGGGAGGTAAACATCTTAAAAGAGCAAGTAGAAGCACTCAGCGGACAAAGTTCTCCGGAAGGGGACATTATCGGAGAATCTCCGGTCATGCAGGAAGTATTCGCAACCATAAACAAACTTAGCAGTACAGATGCCAACATTCTGATTTTGGGAGAAAACGGAACGGGAAAAGACGTGATTGCCCGACTGTTATACCGCTGTTCCCCCCGATACGGCAAACCTTTTGTCACCATCGACCTGGGAAGTATCCCCGAACAACTTTTCGAAAGTGAACTGTTCGGATTTGAAAAAGGAGCTTTCACCGATGCTAAAAAGTCAAAAGCCGGACGGATGGAAGTTGCCACCAATGGTACTTTATTCCTTGATGAAATCGGTAATCTTTCGCTTCCCATGCAATCGAAGCTGCTCACTGCGATCGAAAAACGGCAGATCAGCCGCTTAGGAAGCACACAGGCCGTGCCTATTGATGTTCGTCTGATTTGCGCAACGAATGCGGATATTCGCCGTATGGTGGATGAAGGAAGTTTCCGTCAGGACTTACTCTATCGTATTAACACAATTGAAATACATATTCCCCCGCTCCGCGAACGTGGGAATGATATCATTCTGCTTGCCGAATATTTTCTGGACCGTTATGCACGCAAATATAAAAAAGAAATGCGTGGCTTGACACGGGAAGCCAAAAATAAGTTATTGAAATATACGTGGCCGGGCAATGTACGGGAGTTGCAACATACAATGGAACGTGTCGTAATATTGGGAGACGGTTCTTTGTTAAAACCCGAAAACTTCCAGTTCCACGTCACCCCCAAGCAAAAAAAGGAAGAAGAAATTGTTTTGAACCTTGAACAACTGGAACGGCAAACCATTGAAAAAGCAATGAAACTTAGTGAAGGGAATATCTCACGTGCTGCCGACTATTTAGGCATTACCCGCTTTGCCTTATATCGCAAACTTGAAAAACTAGGCTTATGAGACGATTTGCATTCAGAGTGATTTTACATATCTTACTGATAGTATTGTTTTCTATCAGTAGCTACCTGTTATTTCAAAAGCAGTTATGGTTCAGCACTACTATCTGCATTATATTGCTGATAACCACGGCTATACACCTTTACCGTATGCAGTTCAAACAAATTGCCCTATTGCGACGACTGACAGACGGCCTCCGCTATAATGACATGATGCAAACTTTCCATCCACCTTTCAAAAACAAAATAATGAATGAATGGGCGGAAGAACTTTCGGATACTTTAAAAGATTTTCGGGGAAGATTGCTGGCAGAAGAGATCAAGCACCAATACTACGAGAACTTATTGAACAAAGTTGATACGGCAGTGCTTGTTGTCGATAAAGCCGGACATATAGAATGGATGAATCAGGCGGCCGTTATCCACTTAGGACAAATATCACAATTGCCGGAAACATTGCTGAAAGCTTCTGTTGCCCATGACACCCCCGTCATCCGTATCGAACAAAATAGCACTGTGCTGGAAATGGCCATATCACGCACTACATTTGCCACTCAAGGTAGAGAACAGCAGTTAATCAGTTTAAAAAACATTCATTCTGTATTGGAACGCAATGAAATGGAAGCCTGGCAAAAGCTGATACGCGTGCTGACTCATGAAATCATGAACTCTATCACACCAATCATTTCTCTTTCGGAAACATTAAGCGAGAGAGGAATCCCCAGTCAACTGGGAGAAAAAGAATATTCTGTTATGCTGCAAGCCATGCAGACCATTCACAGAAGAAGCAAAGGATTACTGGAATTTGTAGAGAACTATCGTCGGCTCACACGAATCCCTGCTCCTATTCGTACACAAATTTCTATTGCGGAATTATTCACGGATTTAAAGAAATTATTTCCGGAAGAAGAGTTTCAGTTTGAGGTTCCCTCACCCGAACTGAAATTAAATGTGGACCGAACACAAATAGAACAGATTCTTATTAATCTGCTGAAAAATGCCCGTGAAGCATGCAGTCGAAAATCAGATAAGAAGATTCAGGTAAAAGCAAGAAAACTTTCTGCCGGAAATACGACATTAACGATATCTGATAATGGAGAAGGTATTCTGCCCGATGTGCTGGATAAAATATTTGTTCCTTTCTTTACCACCAAAACATCCGGTTCGGGTATCGGATTAAGTTTATGCAAGCAAATCATGACTTTGCATGAAGGAAGTATTAATGTTAAGTCGGAAGTGGGTAAAGGAAGCAGTTTTATCCTTACTTTTCCTAAATAAGAGCCTTTGATATTTGCATCTTGATGTGCTATTCTTAAGATTACGTCGAAAAATTATTGTACCAAAAGCAACAAACCAGAAAATAAACTGCATAAATAAATGCAATAATATACGAAAACGCAGCCTAATATTGCATAAAACGGCATAATATATACATCTTTTCGTATGTACAAAACACTTATTGGCTTAAAAGGAACACCTCGTTGGTTTTAAACCAACGCTACCTTGCTCACCGAGGAACCTATTTTTCATTAATGGGAAAGAGATAAAAAGGCGATTCGGTGCTTATTTTCATCTGATTTATTAGAATTATAAGCAAGGTAAGAAGTAGCATAATGATTATCCTTAAGCCATTCATCCAGCTTAATGATCAACAACAAGGGAAAGAGCAGTTCAAGTCGATCAGTATATCAGACAATTAATGAAATTATGTACTTCCCTATTTAAAAATGCAGGCGTTTATTGATTCTTAGCTTATGACAGATGTAATTATAGCCCTTCCTGCCTGTTTAAATATTCTTTTTTTCAGAATGATCGTTTTTTCACTAAACGAATAGACTAATCTGAGTCCGGTATAGCCCGAATATTCATTAAGCCTGCTGATCGTCTACTTAAAATAGCAGAGGACTCAATCATCCTCTGCTACCCAAACTATTTGTATCAGGATTCAACTCCTTTACAGCATCTTTTACCGCTTTCTGGGTCGGTTTACGGTAAGTTTCCGCTTGTTGTACCGGAACAATCTCATTGACCATTCTTTCATATCCTTTTTGTTCTAACAAATGAACTTCCTTTTCATTCGTTTCTTTTTGTTTTTCCGTTTTCATATGGCTTTTTTATTTTTAGTTTTCTACTTTGAAAACAGAAAACAGCAAAAGATGGTTCATCCTATCTGATTTTATTTTCAGTTAATTCGTCCCAATAATCGCATAAATGCATATATTTGCCCATCTAATATGAACCTCATTGAAGTTATGAAAGAAAATAAATATGACGACGACCGCTTCTTCAGCCAATATGCTCAAATGTCACGCTCTGTAGAGGGATTACAAGGTGCCGGAGAATGGCATATATTACAGAAAATGCTACCGGACTTTACAGACAAGAGAGTACTGGACTTAGGCTGCGGATTTGGCTGGCACTGTATCTATGCCATCGAACATGGAGCAAAGTGTGTTACAGGAATTGATATTTCCGGGAAGATGCTGGAAGAAGCTCAAAAAAGAAATTCTTCACCACTCATCGAATATAAATGTATGGCAATCGAGGATTTCGACTTTCAACCGGATACTTATGATATCGTAATCAGTTCCTTGACCTTTCATTATCTGGAATCTTTTATTAATATATGCCGTAAAGTCAACAGCTGCCTCACAGCAGGAGGTTCTTTTGTTTTTTCAGTAGAGCATCCGATATTCACAGCCTATGGTAATCAGGATTGGTATTACGACCAAGATGGAAAACGTGCTCACTGGCCTGTAGACCGCTACTTCAGTGAAGGCAAACGTACTGCTATTTTTTTAGGAGAAGAAGTCGTGAAGTATCATAAGACTTTAACTACATATATTAATAGTCTTCTTCAGACCGGATTTGAAATTTGTGAATTGATAGAGCCCCAACCGAGTGAAATGATGCTGGATACTATTCCGGAAATGCAAGACGAACTTCGGCGTCCAATGATGCTTCTTATTTCTGCCAAGAAAAAAAGTTGACTTGCAAACAGATGAATTTCAGTCGATTGTAATTTAATCAATAAAAAACATTCATTTAGTTATTGATAATTAAAAAATACTCCCTATCTTTGCACCGCTTTTGAAAAGAACAACCCTTTAAAAGTAGCGGGGTGTAGCGCAGTCCGGTTAGCGCACCTGCTTTGGGAGCAGGGGGTCGTGGG
>NZ_JAHQUN010000036.1:0-58552 GCF_019052485.1 Bacteroides sp. MSK.20.82 | reverse complement strand
GTAACTAACTAAATTTCAAATATTTCAAAGAACTCTTTTAGATTTTAATGGGACAGTAATGATTTTAAATAAAAACATTATGAATATGAAAGGTTTATTTTATTTAGTTGTTACTATGGTAGTAATAATTGCATGTACAAATGAAGAGTTTGATGCTAATTCAGAAGTTAAGAAGGAAGAAGTTAAAACAAAGATTGCATCATTAGCTGAAAAATATGATGTAAACGTCGATTTCTTTGAGATTAATCCTTCAGAAAAAACTGAAAATGAGATGTCATTAGAAGAAATTGAAGAATTGTTTCGTGATATAAAACAACTTAGAGAACACCCTGTTGAATTAAAGATGTATAAGGATAAAGAAGAAAATGGCTGTATGTTTTATTCTACTAAAGAGCAGAAACCTAGTGTGCCGCTTGCTAAAACACGTAGTGAAATTTATTCATTCAGTGATTGGATTTGGAATCTTACATGGTTTAGTGTAACTTTGATCGAAGATAACAAAAATGTAACAGTAATGACAGATATAACAGGATTATCAGTTTATACGTATTCTCAATCTTATGCGAGTGGCTATGTATCAGGAAATGCTATATCATTTAATAGTACGGGGAAAATTAAGGCAACTATAACTCAGGTTGTTGGCTTTAACCTTTCTTATGTTATTAATTCTTCAGGGACATACGATAAGAGTGCGGGAAAGGGAAGTGTTACAGTTTCTGCATATTAATGATTATTGAGAATAAAAATTATGATTATGCCTCCAATGTTTTTTGAAATTGTTTATGTTCTGATTTTGTTGATTGGGATATTGGTCGTGTTGAAAAGTCATCAACTTACTAAACCATATAAATATTTATGGGTCATTTTGGTTTTGTTATTTAATCTGTTAGGCATAATTGCCTTTTTGATATGGAAACAGTATCTTAACAAAATGAGCAATAGTGGATCGCATGGAAATGTCTGATTTGATATATAATATGAATCGGGTAAACTTTTTTCTCTATGCTCTTTGTAAATCCGGGATGGATTGAATAGACCATTGAAACTGGTTGTTTTTCTTTGATTTAGCCACCGTTATTATGATGGTGGCTAAATTTCTTATCTTAGATAAAGATACAGGAGGTGCCCCTTTTTTCATAAATGCCATTGTCGTTTCTGTCTATAACCATAAAACATACTTGAAATCGGAAGTTTTTAGGGGTATACCCCTAAAAACTTCCGATTAATTATTTATATTTGTGTCTATAACCCTAAAAACTTCAGTTGTATGATTAATCGTGAACTTTATATGGAGCAAATCACTCCTTTTATTGATAAGCCATTTGTGAAAGTTATCACTGGTATTCGTCGCTGTGGCAAGTCGGTCGTGTTGCGTTTAATTCGTGAGGAACTTTTACGAAGAGGAGTATCTGAGGATTATATTATTTATATGAACTTTGAAAGTTTCGAGTGGATAGACATGAAGGAGGCGAAGGCGTTATACGCTCATATTCGGGAAGCTACGAAAGCCCCGGGAAAATATTATATTCTCTTGGATGAGATTCAGGAAGTTACAGATTGGGAAAAGGCAGTGAATGCCTTTTTGGTTGACTTGGATGTAGATATTTATGTGACAGGTTCTAATTCACGTTTACTATCTTCCGAGTTTTCGACTTATTTGGCAGGAAGATACGTTGCCTTTCACATTATGACTTTATCCTTTAGAGAATATCTATTATTTCATGATCTCCCGCTGACAATTTCTGTATCCGACCGTAAAACGGAGTTTCTGAAATATCTTCGTATGGGAGGATTTCCGGCTATTCATACGGCAAACTATGATTATAATGCTATCTACAAAATAGTGTATGATATTTATTCTTCTGTCATTCTTCGTGATACCGTGCAGAGGCATAGCATTCGTAACGTAGAAATGCTTGAAAGAGTGGTGAAGTTTGTTTTTGATAATATTGGGAATAAACTAAATGCGAAAAATATTGCCGACTATTTCAAAAGTCAGCAACGGAAAGTAGATATCAATACGATTTATAATTATCTCAATGCTTTAGATAGTGCTTTTGTCATTCAACGTATACCACGTTATGACATCAAGGGCAAAGAGATTCTGCAAACCAATGAAAAGTATTTTGTAAGTGATCTTTCATTAATTTATTCTGTGATGGGATATCGGGACCGCTTAATAGGGGGAATGCTCGAAAATTTGGTTTGCATGGAGTTGAAACGCCGCGGATACGAAGTATATGTAGGTAAACAGGATGAAAAAGAAGTTGATTTTGTAGCCATTAGGCGTGAAGAGAAAATATATGTGCAGGTTACTTATCAACTTGGCTTGCAAGCAACCATCGATTGTGAGTTTGCCCCTTTACTGGCAATTGATGATCATTATCCTAAATATGTGGTTAGTATGGATGATCTATGGCAAGATAATATTGAAGGGGTTAAGCATCGGCATATAGCCGATTTTCTACTTGATGAGTGGTAAAGACGGACTAAAGCTTTAGTCCGTCTAACAAATCTAAATAAATCCCGATAGCCTCTTCTATCTCTTTCAGCATAATATACTCTTCGGCTGTATGTGAACGTGAAGAGCGTCCCGGACCGATCTTTACCGATGCAAAGGACATCAATGCCTGATCTGACAAAGTCGGGGAACCGAAAGGTATGCGTCCCATCTTCACCGCTTTCTGTACGAACGGATGTTTCTCATCAATTCGTGAAGAATTGAGACGGAACGAGCGGGCTTTCGCATCGCAGGCTATATGCTTTCTGATCTCTGCAAATAAATCTTCGTTGGAGTAAAGTTCGTTGCTTCGGATATCAACAACAAATGTACATTTATCGGGAACTACATTGTGCTGAGTGCCTGCATTGATGACCGTAACGCTCATTTTTACCGGTCCGAGTAAAGGTGATTCTTTCTCGAAACGATAATCACGGAACCAGGCGATATCGTTCAATACCTTATAAATGGCATTATCTCCTTCATCGCGTGCGGCATGTCCGGCTTTTCCCGTAGCAGTTACATCCAGTACCATCAACCCCTTTTCGGCAATGGCAGGTTGCATCTCCGTAGGTTCGCCTACGATAGCGAATGAAACAGGGGGTAACCCCGGTAATACACTTTCAATTCCCTCCTTACCCGAAACTTCTTCTTCGCAGGAAGCCAGATAGATGAGATTGTAATTTTGAGAAGTGCGACATAGTTGCAGGAACACCTGTAAGAGCGAAACAACACTGGCTCCGGCGTCGTTACTGCCCAATCCGTATAATTTACCGTTTTCCTCGCGGGGTGTGAAAGGGTCTTTGCGCCAGCCATTTACGGGTTTTACCGTGTCGATATGAGAATTGAGCAGGATTGTCGGCTTTTTAAGGTCGAACATAGGGCTGAGGCACCAAACATTGTTTCCTTTGCGTCCGGTCTGCATCCCTTCGGCTTCGATATAATTTTGCAGGAAATCAGCGGCTTGCGTCTCTTCCCGACTGATGGACGGAATGCTGATTAGTGATTTCAACAGGCTTACAGCTTCGGCTGTCATGGTTGGAATATCGTATTTCATATACAAACTTGTTAATTTAGAGCTTAATATTTGCACAAAGATACTCGTTTTGCGCAATAGTTTCAAATAAAACTAATACCTTTGTACCATATTTATCAATACAAAGAGTATGACTTATCATCATTTATCTGTCTTGGTCCACCGTCAGGCTGAAAAGTATGGCGACAGGGTAGCATTGAGATACCGCGACTATGAGACAGCACAATGGATTCCGATTACCTGGAATCAATTCTCCGGAACTGTACGACAGGCTGCTAATGCTTTCGTTGCGCTAGGAGTGGAGGAACAAGAGAATATCGGTATTTTTTCACAGAATAAACCTGAATGGTTCTATGTCGATTTCGGCGCATTTGCCAATCGCGGGGTTACTATTCCGTTCTATGCAACGAGTTCACCCGCACAGGCACAATACATTATCAACGATGCGCAAATCCGTTATCTTTTTGTAGGCGAACAGTATCAGTATGATTCTGCATTCAGCATCTTCGGCTTTTGTTCCTCGTTACAACAACTGATTATTTTCGACCGTTCGGTAGTAAAAGACCCGCGTGATGTCTCTTCCATCTATTTTGATGAGTTTATGGCAATGGGCGAAGGATTGCCGCATAATGAGGTGGTGGAAGAACGTACCGCACGTGCTTCTTACGATGATTTGGCTAACATCCTTTATACTTCCGGTACGACGGGAGAGCCGAAGGGAGTAATGTTGCATCATTCGTGCTATCTGGAGCAGTTCCATACGCATGACGAGCGTCTGACGACAATGACCGACAAGGACGTTTCTATGAACTTCCTTCCGTTGACACACGTATTCGAGAAGGCATGGTGCTATCTTTGTATTCATAAAGGAGTACAGATCTGCATCAATCTTCGTCCGGCAGATATCCAGACAACCATTAAAGAAATTCGCCCGACACTGATGTGCAGCGTACCCCGTTTCTGGGAAAAGGTATATGCCGGTGTACAGGAGAAGATCAATGAAACGACAGGATTGAAGAAGGCGCTGATGCTGGATGCCATCAAAGTCGGCAGAATCCATAATCTGGATTATCTTCGGTTGGGAAAGACCCCTCCGGTGATGAATCAACTGAAATATAAGTTCTACGAGAAGACTATTTATTCTTTGCTGAAGAAGACGATCGGTATTGAGAATGGAAATTTCTTTCCGACAGCCGGTGCAGCCGTGCCCGATGAAATCAATGAATTTGTTCATTCGGTAGGAATCAACATGGTGGTCGGCTATGGACTGACAGAGTCTACGGCTACGGTATCATGTACTTTGCCGGTAGGTTATGATATCGGTTCGGTAGGTGTGGTATTGCCGGGACTGGAAGTGAAGATAGGCGAAGACAATGAAATCCTGCTCCGTGGAAAAAGTATAACCAAAGGATATTATAAAAAAGCGGAGGCTACTGCTGCTGCTATCGATGCTGACGGCTGGTTCCATACAGGAGATGCCGGTTATTTCAAGAATGGGCAGTTATTCCTGACAGAGCGCATTAAGGATTTGTTTAAGACATCGAATGGTAAATATATTGCTCCGCAAGCATTGGAAACCAAACTGGTGATAGACCGTTATATTGACCAGATCGCTATTATCGCAGATCAGCGGAAGTTTGTTTCTGCCTTGATCGTTCCGGTGTACGGGTTTGTCAAGGACTATGCGAAGGAGAAAGGAATCGAATACAAAGATATGGCCGAACTGTTGCAGCATCCAAAGATTGTCGGTCTGTTCCGTGCACGGATAGAGACCTTGCAACAGCAATTTGCGCATTATGAACAGATCAAACGCTTCACATTACTTCCTGAACCTTTCAGCATGGAGCGTGGAGAATTGACTAATACATTGAAGTTGAAACGCTCAGTGGTTTCTGAAAACTACAAAGAACTGATTGAGAAGATGTACGAAGAATAAGGCTTTTCTCGGTCTGGCCTGATGATAAACGATAAACGGTGAACAAGCTGCATATTTGGCAAGCTGTTCACCGTTTGTTCTTTGTGTATCAATTGGCTATGTATCTGCTATTTTATAGAGAACACTATACTTTAGTAACCGAAGATTTGTTCCTGAGTGAGTTCCTCGATAGGGCCTACTGCTTTCAGCTTATTCATATCGAGGTCTTTCTTGTCTCCCAAGATGCAATACACATACGTGCGTCCTTTCACCCATTCCTTTTGGAAATCAACGATATCTTTCAATGTCATAGTCTGCACGTCATTATAGAGTTTGATGCGCGGATCTACGCTTTGTCCCAAATCCTGTGCATTGATATAAGTCCAGATAATATCGCTTTTGATGATGCGGTCGGTACGCATGCGGTTGATTAATCCTTCTTTTGCCAATTTGAAGGCTGCTTCGGATTCTGGCATATTGTTGATAATATCGTTGAACGTATTGACGGCATCAATCATCTTGTCATTTTGAGTTGCAATCTGGGTACGTATCGTATATGGATACTTCAGATAGCTTGGCGGCATTATACCCGCCCATGCGGAATAAGCCAGTCCGCGTGTTTCACGCATTTCCTGGAAGACGATGGAGTTCATGCCTCCGCCGAAATATTCGTTATATAATTCGCGGGTAGGTTCGATAGCCGGATCGTATTTCTTATCAAGATTGGAAATTTGCGCCATATAGATCTGTTTGGCTTCATAAGGAGCTACCAGTACTTTGGTCGCCGGTGTTTCAAGATAAGAAAACTCGTTTCCTGCAGGAATATCTTTCAGAGTAGCCGGTACCTGGTGATATTGGTCGATGGTAGCCAGCAGGTCTTTGCTGCTGCTAGGACCATAATACAGGATACGATGTTTGTAGTTGTTCTGATTATGAATCCGGTCAACCAGTTCCTGTGGATTCATGCTGGCGAGTTCTGCTTCCGTCAGTAAATTGGTGGCGGGAGACTTCGGACCGTACATCGCATAATTCATCAGGCGGGAGAAGTTCTGTCCTTGATTCAGTTTGGCATCTGCACGGGCTTTCAGTATATCTCCGACCAGATTGTCGTAAGCTTCCTTATTTACTTGTGCGTCTGCCAGTAATTTTTCGAATAGTTGCATGGCAGCCGGCATATTCTCATTCAGACCGGAAAGAACCACGTAGGTGCGTTCGTTGCCCGGAGAAACGTAGAAAGTACACGCCAGACGATAGAACTCGCTCTTCAGTTCTTCCGGTGTCATGTCGGAAGTGCCCAGATATTCAAGGTAGTCGAAAGCCGTTCCCAATGCTTTGTCGTTGTTGTTACCCATATCGAATACGTAGATCAGTTGGAAGAGATCGTTGGTAGTATTCTGCTTATAGAGTACCGGAATGTCGGATTTCGCTGTCAGCTGGCTCATATCTTTCTTGAAGTCGAGGAATACAGGTTCGATGGGCTTTACTGCATTCTCCTGTATGGAGGTAAGGAATGGACTTGCCACATCCCGGTTGGATACGATGGGAGTAATCTCCGGTTTTGTCATCTTCTTCTCGTTTGGGTCTTTGCCTTGTTTCTTGTAGACAACGGCATAATTATCCTCCTTCAGATATTTATCGGCAAAGGCCACGATATCCTCTTTGGTCAGTTTAGCCATGCGGTCGATGGCGGTTACTTCGTCCTCCCAGTTTGTTCCGTTAATGAATGAGTTGACGAATATGTCGGCACGTCCTTCATTGCTTTCCATGCTTTGGAGCTCGTAGAGCTTGAAGTTGTTGATATTGGCTTGCAGCATCTTCTCATCGAACTCTCCGGCACGAAGTTTCTTTATTTCGTTCAGCAAGAGGTCTTTGACTTCTTCCAGCATTTGTCCCTGTTTGGGAAGTCCGCCCAATATGAAGGCTGAGTAATCTGCCAGTCCCATCGGGTAACCGTAGCTGTTCAGCACCTTCTGCTGCTGGTTCAGATCAAGGTCGATGAGTCCTGCCTTTCCATTGTATAATACTTGCGAAACAACTTGCAGAACCTCGAAATCCTTGCTGGCCAATCCGGGGAATCTCCATGCCAGTGCAACGCTTTCCGCATCCGGACCTAATACCTCTTTAACTACAGGTGCGGTGATCGGATCTTCTTTCGGCAGATTCAGTTTGGGAAGTTCCGGATTCGGCTTCAAGCCTCCGAAGTATTTATCTATCAAGGCAATGGTTTCATCCGGGTCTAAATCTCCGGACATACAGATCGCCATATTATTGGGAACGTACCATTGTTTATAGTAATTCTTGATATTGGTGATGGAAGGGTTCTTCAGATTCTCCTGTGTACCCAATACGGTTTGTGTTCCATAAGGATGCTTGGGGAAGAGAGAGGAGAAGATCGCCTCCTGCACTTTGCTGTTGTCCCGGGTCAGAGACATATTTTTTTCTTCGTATACAGCTTCCAGTTCCGTATGGAAACCGCGGATGACATTATTCTCGAAGCGGTCTGCCTGAATCTTTGCCCAGTTCTCTATCTGATTGGAGGGGATATCTTCTTGATAGACAGTCTGGTCATACCATGTGTAGGCGTTGCTGCCGGAAGAACCGATAGCAGCCATCAGCTTGTCATATTCGTTGGGAATGGCGTATTTGGATGCTTCGTAAGAGAGACTGTCGATGGTGTGGTAGATCGCTTTGCGCTCTGCTTCGTCCGTCGTCTGGCGGTATATCTCAAATTGCTGTTCAATTTGGTCCAATAGTGGTTTTTCGGCAGCATAATCCTGTGTGCCATACTTGTCGGTACCTTTAAACATCAGGTGTTCAAAGTAGTGTGCCAGTCCGGTCGTTTCTGCCGGGTCGTTCTTTCCGCCCACCCGCACGGCGATGAATGTCTGAATGCGGGGAGTTTCCTTGTTTACAGTGAGGTAAACTTTTAATCCGTTGTCCAGTGTGTAGATGCGGGCTTTCAGCGGGTCATTGGGCACTGTCTCGTAGCTATACTTCTTTTGTGAGCTACAACTGCTCATCACTAATGCAAGGAAGAGCGATAAGCATGAAAGTTTCAGGAGTTTGTTCATATTGTGACAACATTTTAGTGACAGAAACAAAGGTAGCGGAATTTTTCTTACCTTTGCACCGAAAAGAGAAATTTGTAAATTGTAAATGATAAAATTGTAAATCACATGATTACTATTGAACAACTTAAAGACGTGAAAGAGCGCACTGATGCGCTGAGGAGGTATCTTTGACATCGACGGGAAGAAAATTCAAGTCGAAGAAGAGCAACTAAGAACGCAGGCGCCGGGATTCTGGGATGACCAGAAGAAAGCGGAAGCCCAGATGAAACTGGTGAAAGACCTGCAAAAGTGGATTGACGGCTATAATGAAGTCAAGACACTGGCGGACGAACTGGAACTGTCGTTCGATTTTTATAAAGAAGAATTAGTGACTGAGGGAGATGTGGACACGGCTTATGCGAAAGCCAGTGAAGCGGTGGAAGCACTCGAACTCAAGAATATGCTGCGTGATGAAGCTGACCAGATGGCCTGTGTGTTGAAAATCAACTCCGGTGCGGGTGGTACGGAAAGTCAGGACTGGGCATCTATGTTGATGCGTATGTATCTGCGCTATGCTGAAACGAACGGTTACAAGGCTACTATCGCCAACCTTCAGGAAGGGGATGAGGCAGGAATCAAAACCTGTACCATCAATATTGAGGGAGATTTCGCTTATGGTTATCTGAAAGGAGAGAACGGTGTTCACCGTCTGGTACGTGTTTCTCCGTACAATGCGCAAGGCAAGCGCATGACATCGTTTGCTTCCGTGTTCGTCACTCCGTTGGTGGACGACAGTATCGAAGTGAATATTCTGCCTGCCTGCATTTCATGGGATACATTCCGAAGCGGTGGTGCCGGTGGTCAGAACGTTAATAAGGTGGAATCCGGCGTCCGTCTGCGCTATCAGTACAAAGACCCTTATACGGGAGAAGAAGAGGAAATCCTTATCGAGAATACCGAAACTCGTGACCAGCCGAAGAACCGTGAGAATGCAATGCGCCAGTTGCGCTCTATCTTATACGATAAAGAATTGCAGCACCGCATGGCAGAACAAGCGAAAGTGGAAGCCGGTAAGAAGAAAATCGAATGGGGATCGCAGATTCGCAGCTATGTATTCGATGACCGTCGCGTGAAAGACCATCGTACCAACTATCAGACTTCGGATGTAAACGGAGTGATGGATGGTAAAATCGAGGAATTCATCAAAGCCTATCTGATGGAATTTTCATCGCAGGAATCATAAAAACAAAAATTAGCGAGTGTTATTTTTGGAAAGTTAAAAGATTTGTTTTTACTTTGTTAGCGTTGAACTTTAAAGCTAACATTATGGGTAAAAGTAAGAGAAAAGTAGCACATAGTAAGAAAGAGGAGGAGCAGGCCCAGCGGGTAGTCAAGATAGTATTTGTTTCACTCATTATTTTGGCGCTGATTATGCTGATCGCATATTCCTTTTTCGGCTGATTGATTCACCACAGGTTACACAGTTTTGCATGGACGGGGACACGTTGATTGTCGACGGTGAATATCCATGCTGACGAGGGTAGTCCGTGGTGAATTCTTTTTTTGTAACCCCTTTGTTATCCGTGTAACAGTATTGTAACCATTCTGTAATTTCACCGTATCTCTTTTGTAATCTCTCCGTATCTTGCTCATTGTACCTTTGCCGCGAATTAAGTAGCAAACAACTGAATGAGTAGAATTACAACAACCGTCGCCCTGCTTTTGTTGGCGACAGCAGCCTGCGGACAGGCTAAAGAAGATGCCGGGGATGGCAAACAGCTGGATAAGCAGACCATGGAACTGAAAGATTATTTGCCTGAAATTCATGGGACAATCCGGGGAAAATATGAGTTCCAGACAGAAACCAACGAAAGCCGTTTTGAAGTGCGGAATGCCCGCTTCAGTGTTTCGGGAAATGTACATCCGATTGTTGCCTATAAAGCGGAGATCGATTTGTCCGACGAGGGTTCCATCAAGATGCTTGATGCGTATGCCCGTGTATTTCCTGTCAAGGACCTGAATTTTACGATTGGTCAGATGCGTGTACCTTTCACGATCGACGCCCATCGTTCTCCCCATCAGCAGTATTTTGCCAATCGTTCTTTTATAGCCAAGCAGGTGGGCAATGTGCGTGATGTCGGCTTCACCGGTTGTTATACACAAAAAGAAGGTCTTCCTTTTATCCTTGAAGGTGGATTGTTTAACGGCTCCGGACTGACTAATCAGAAGGAATGGCATAAGACCTTGAATTATTCGATAAAAGCACAGTTGCTGCCTAATAAAAATTGGAATCTCACTTTGAGCACTCAAATGATAAAGCCGGAACATACCCGTATTAATATGTATGATGCCGGCATCTACTATCAGAATAATCGTTTTCATATCGAAGCGGAGTATTTGTATAAAATGTATGGACACGAAGCGTTTAAGGACGTTCATGCGGTCAATAGCTTTGTGAATTATGATTTGCCGTTGAAAAAAGTATTCAATAAGATTTCTTTTCTGGCCCGTTATGATATGATGACTGACCACAGTAATGGGCTGGCGGACAGTGAGACAGGTGTTTTGAAGATAAACGACTATGCCCGTCATCGTGTGACAGGCGGTATCACGCTGAGCCTTTCCAAAGCTTTTATTGCCGATCTCCGTCTCAACTTTGAGAAGTATTTCTATCAGAAGTCCGGAGTTCCCAAAGAATCGGAGCGTGATAAAATCGTTATTGAGTTTATGACGAGATTTTGATTTTTAATTATCTTTGTGCTATGGCACAAGAAATAGAACGTAAATTTTTAGTTTCCGGTGATTTTAAATCCTTTGCTTTTGCGCAGAGCCGGATTATGCAGGGATATATTTGCAGCGCCCGTGGTCGGACGGTGCGGGTTCGTATTCGTGACGATAAAGGTTATCTCACTATCAAAGGTGCTTCCAATGAATCGGGTACCAGTCGCTATGAGTGGGAAAAGGAACTTCCCTTGTCCGAAGCGGAAGAACTGATGAAACTTTGCGAACCGGGAATGATTGATAAGACCCGTTATCTGGTACGTAGTGGCAATCATATCTTCGAAGTAGACGAGTTCTACGGTGAGAATGAAGGACTTATTGTGGCTGAAGTAGAGCTGGGCACGGAAGATGAGGCGTTTGTCAAGCCCGGGTTTATTGGCGAAGAAGTGACCGGGGATATACGCTACTATAACTCTCACCTGATGAAAAAACCGTATAAAACGTGGTGAATGTTAACAAATAAGCTGTATATTTGTTCCTAGTACTAAAAGAGCAGTATATGGAACAGTTGTACAATTATCTACCGAGAGAACTGATAACTTTCGTTCTGGTTACTTTATTTTCTTTACTTATCGGACTGTCACAACGACGGATCAGTCTGAAGCGTGAAGGGGAAACAACTCTCTTCGGGACTGATCGTACATTTACTTTCATTGGTATTCTAGGCTATTTGCTCTATATACTCGATCCTACGGATATGCGTCTGTTTATGGGTGGTGGTGCTGTGCTCGGTTTATTGCTGGGCTTGAACTATTACGTCAAGCAGTCTCAATTCCATGTTTTTGGTGTAACGACCATTATTATTGCACTGATTACTTATTGTCTGGCTCCTATTGTTTCTACCCAGCCTTCCTGGTTTTATGTGATGGTGATTGTGACGGTGCTTTTATTGACAGAGCTTAAACATACCTTTACGGAGTTTGCCCAGCGGATGAAGAACGATGAGATGATTACATTGGCAAAGTTCTTGGCTATCAGTGGTATCATATTGCCTATGTTACCGCACAAGAACCTGATTCCGGATATTAATCTCACTCCTTATTCTATTTGGCTGGCGACGGTTGTTGTCTCCGGTATCTCGTATTTGTCTTACTTACTGAAACGCTATGTGTTTCATGAATCGGGAGTATTGGTTTCCGGCATTATCGGTGGATTATATAGTAGTACTGCCACAATTTCGGTATTGGCCCGTAAAAGCAGAAAGGCTTCCGAGCAGGAGGCGAACGAATATGTAGCTGCTATGCTGCTTGCGGTCAGCATGATGTTTCTGCGTTTTATGATATTGATTCTGATCTTTAGCAGGGAGATATTTACATCTATCTATCCTTATCTTTTGATTATGTCTGTGGTAGCTGCCGTTGTTGCGTGGTTTATCCATTCCCGTCATCGACGCTCCAAGGATATGACCGATGAGTCGGAAGATGAGGACAGCAGTAACCCGCTCGAATTTAAAGTTGCTCTGATTTTTGCCACTCTCTTCGTTGTGTTTACAGTGCTGACGCACTATACTTTGGTTTATGCGGGTACAGGCGGATTGAATCTGCTTTCTTTTGTATCCGGACTTAGTGACATTACTCCTTTTATCTTGAACCTTTTGCAGAATACAGGGAGCGTAGCTGTACTGGTTGTTGTGGCTTGCAGTATGCAGGCTATTATCAGTAATATTCTGGTGAATATGTTTTATGCTTTATTTTTTGCAGGGAAAGGTAGTAAGTTACGTCCCTGGATTTTGGGAGGATTCGGGACGGTGATCGGGGTAAATCTTGTGTTGCTTCTGTTCTTCTATTTGTAGAAAAGGGGGGCATCCTTTTTGTTGCCGAATACACTCAATAGAACTGGCTTATATTTTGTTTTTTTGAATAAAGAAACTATCTTTGTATTTAGATATAATAGTATCTGAATAGTGCTATTTTTTAATTAATTGAATACAATTGTATGCCTTTACTTTATAATTTTGATGTAGAGAGACCCGAAGAGTTGCTGGCAATTCTGGCTCAGAATCTGCAGAAACGCAGGCTTGAGAAAGGACTTTCCCGAGAAGCTCTTACCGAACTTAGCGGAGTTCCGACGCCTACTATTGCCAAGTTCGAACAAAAGCATACTATTTCATTAGCATCCTATGTGGCATTAGCAAAAGCGTTGGGTTATTCCAAAGCTATCAAGGAACTTTTATCTGAACCGCTGTTTAGTACAATGGAGGAGTTGGAAATGATTAATAAGAATAAAAACAGAAAGAAGGGGCGTAATGAAATCAGTAAATAAACTGATAGTAACCTATCATAGTAGAAGTGTTGGAACTCTCAGTATGACACCTGATAATCGGCTATGCGCATTTCAGTATGATAGAGAGTGGTTGGCTAATGGGTTTTCTATCTCTCCGCTTGACTTGCCTTTAAAACCTGATTTGTTTATTGCTAAGCCACAACCTTTTTGGGGAAACTTTGGTATTTTTGAAGACAGTCTCCCTGATGGATATGGGCGTTATTTACTTCATCGTTTACTCAAAAAACAAGGGGTGAATGATAGCGAGCTAACTCCCTTGCAACGGTTGAGTATAGTCGGGACATCAGGGATGGGAGCTCTTTGCTATATACCGGAGACATACATTGGCGAAGAAAAATCTCTTCCGACACTGGATTGCCTTCAGCAAATGGCATTGGACATACTGTCAGAGAAGTCATATGAGGATGAAGAGGTACTTTACTTTAATAGTGGCAACTCAGGTGGATGCCGCCCTAAATGTTTACTTCACGATACAGAAGGAGCTTGGTTGGTGAAGTTCAGGCATACATATGATCCGAAAGATATGGGAGCGATGGAGTATCGTTATAATGAAGTCGCTCGTAAATGTGGCATAACAGTACCGGACTTTAAATTGATGGACGGAAAGTATTTTGCTACCAAACGTTTTGATATTGAAAATGGTATTAGGTATCATATTGCTACGGCAGGGGCACTACTTAATGAATCTATTATGCAACCCAGATTGGATTATAAGACTTTACTGCACTTGGTTGGTTATCTTACCCAAGACCCTAAACAGGTAGATGAAATGTTCCGGCGTATGGTGTTCAATGTCTTAACGGATAATAAAGATGACCATGCCAAAAACTTTAGTTTCATTTATAAAGAGGGGAACTGGGCGTTAGCTCCGGCTTATGACTTGACCCGATGCAATAACGGATATAATGGAGAACATGCTACCTCTGTTAATAATCATGGTAATCCTACTATAGAAGATATGCTGATTGTTGGAGAGAGCATTCGTATTCCTCGGAAAAAGGGAAAAGAGATGATATTGACTATTGCAGAAGGGTGTGCTGAGTTATTATCTAAAAAAGGCATCTGAGAAACAGATGCCTTTTTTAATGAAGTTATTTAGAAATCAATATCGTTCATGCTATTAACCAATAACTGATATTTAATATATCCTCCACTTTTAGAAGAATATTTGGTATAAATAGCGGTGATATTACCTTTGGCACCATCTGCAGGCAGAGGCTGAAGTGCGAAGTTTGAATATCCGCTGACACGCAGGATATAGTTGCCACCTGTAGATGTCGTATTGTCATAAGCAAACCAGGAAGAACCATAATAGCGATTACCTCCATAGCTGTAAGCATAGGTTGGAGTCAATCCTTCTTCTGCATAATATTTGTTTTCATATACAGCGGTGGTTGAACCGTTCGGGTAAGTTGTTTCTAGATATTGAGGATACTTGTCGCCGTCGTATGTGCCTTCTTTGTAAGTCAGTCCTTCGAAACGTACCAAACGTCCTAATGCATCATCATTCAATTCTGTTTTATAATTATTTTCATTGATAACCAATATGTCGTCTTCTGTCAGACTGCCGAGTTCACCTTTGAATACATGTTGATCTACAAATAAGGTATTCTCGAGATTACGGTTTGCATAACCTTTGGAAATGTCTTCTGCTGTCGGCATTCCACCTACACTTAACATATAACGATAGCTACCGATAGCCAGACCTTTGGTTTTAACAAAGAGAGTCTGCCCTACATGAAAATAAACATAGTTGCTAACCATCAATTTCAGTTCAATGGCTGATTTGGATGATTCATCATAGATGTATACTGATTTGTATACATTACCGGCTTGGTCGCTTGAGATGACTTTTCCGCTGATGACATAGTCTTCTGTGATTTCCAGAGTTTTTCCCAGACTGGCTGCACCGTTTCCGTATTCTTTATAGAAAAGTTGCTTAAAGTCCTTGATGGAGATTAGTTTGCTATTTGAGAAGTCTTCTTTTGTCCAGACTTTGGCTGGAGCAGGCTCTTCAAATTCGTTGTAGCAGCTACTGAAACCGAGCACTACTACCGCAAGCATAAATAATTTAAATATTTTGTTCATAACTGTTCTTTTTACTTATGATGTCCTTAGAAACGGAAATAAATGTTCATGTAATAGGTTGTACCGAACATATAGAAATATTTCGAATCAAACGGTTGGTAAGTTTGATAACTTTCATCCTTGTTCTTCAGCAGACGAACTTGTTCATAACCGCCGGTCTTGATATTCTGGTTGTTGAGCAGGTTCTTTACCTCCAGGCTGAAACCAAGAGTATAGGCACGGTTAATGTACCAGTTCTTACCAACACTTGCATTTAAAACGCAAGCAGAGTTGAATTTCTCCTGATTACGTAACGTTGCGATATCTTCTTCAGTCATTCCCGGTGTCAGTACGGCATCTGTACGATAGAGCGGACTCATAGATAAGTACATATTATTATAATAGTTCATATCTAATGACGCAAATATGTTTTTAGGACCACGGTAAGACAAGCCTACGTTCAGTGCTGTTTGCGGAGTGCTTTCTACACGGAAGTTCTTCCAGTATACTTTACCCTGGTTTTTGATTTCTCCACTATTATCCTGAATCTGTACATAATCCGGGTTATTGTCATAAGTGAATTGTCCCCAGCTGATGGCTGCATTCAGAGAAAGTCCTGCATAGATAGGTACAGAAGCTGCTGCTTCAAGTCCGAAGTGACGTTTGTTGATACCGCTCATTGCAAAGTTGGAGAAGGTAGCTTCTACGTCATCATAATAAGAGAGAACTTTGGACTGATCCATAAACTTCGTATAGTATCCGGAGATACGTGCTTTAACATCCCCCCAACGCAAGTTATAAGAGGCGTCTACACCAAATACCTTCTCGCTTGAAATACCCGGAGTCGCAGAGTTACGGGTACGGGGAGAAACAAATGAAGCCTGGAAGGCAGGAGCATCCTGCATATAGATGATGTTGGCATCAATAGAATGAGCAGCAGAGAACTTATAGCTGAAGTTGGCTTTCAGTTTATAAGTCAGGTAATTCTGCTTCTTAGAGTCTCCTTGAGAATTGTCAAGGAACAACCCTTTTTTCCAAATACCATGACGCCACAGAGTAGTATGTCCGAGTTCTCCACCCAGATTGACTCCAAAGTTGCCGAAGTTTCTGCTATATTGTGCCCAAGCGCGTGCGTTGATAATATTTCCGTAGTAGTCGTAGCTGTATTTATCACCCTTCTTGACAGCTTGGGCATGACCGTACTTATCATAGTACTCCATGTTGTTCTGGTAAAGGATTGGGTTCATACCACCCATGTCACGTTCGGCAAACTTGTCTACGTCTACCCAGTAATCACCACCCAGCAAATCTTTCACTTCGCTATAATATTCTGTGCGATTACGACGCAAGTTCAATCCACCGTTAATTTTAGAATTGTCACGGAAGATATGAGAAAATTGTGTGTAGAGATTCCAGTCTATCTGATCGGCATGGCGTTCTTCAATCATGTTGATGGCACGATGACCGGCTCCATAGGTCGGGTTCTCTTCCTGGCTTTGGTTGATATGATACAAGTTGTCCCAGTTGATGTGGCGGATGTTATTAGTATTTCCCATCCATGCTTCATACAGTTGTGCTCCGACGTAAGTGTTGTTATAGAAACTCGGTAAATAACGGTAATAGTCGGGACGTGGGTCGGGACCACCGTACCAAGTCAGCGCAGAGTAACCGTTCTGTCCGAAACGTACAGAGGTTGCAACGTTTAATTGTGAACGGTCATTGATGTCGAATGTATAATTCAACATCGTAATAGGTTCATGATAGCTGCGCACACGTGCGTTGACACGCTTTCCATTCAGCCAACCCCAGTTTGGATTGTAGTAGTTGTTGCCTACTAAGTCGTAGACTTCCTGAGTAGAAGCTTGTTGTGCACCACGTTCTGTGGGAGCACCCAGGATGCTTAATGCCAAGCGGTGTTGTGAATTGAATTGCTTTTCTACAGCGGCAAAATATCCGAAGGCATTGTAGTACACACCGTTTACATAAGAGTTTCCTCCCTGGCGGGTTGATACGGAGAAGGCATAAGACCAGCCGTTATCCTGTAATCCGGATGCATAGGTCAGCATACCACGGAAGCGGTACATGGAGTTACCGTTAACTACGCTGGCGCGAAGGCCTTTGCGCATCTGTGAAGGACGGGTATTGATATTTGTTGTACCTGCGATACCACCGATGCCCATATCCCCCATGTTCAGCGCAGATGTGACTTCCTGATTACGAGTCGCATCATTCAAGCCGCTCCACAAAGACCAGGGAGTATATCCTGTCATTGCGTCATTCAGTTGAATACCGTTCATATAAACGTCGGAGTATTGAGAATCATAACCACGTACATTGAAACGCATTTCACTGAATTTGTAGGAAGCAATGTTATTGAATACGTCTTTTGATGCGGACAGAGACGAGGGAAGTGATTGTGCATCCTCCAGCGTTTCTGTGTCAAATTCGGCAAAGATAGCATCGTCCATCGTAGGAGCAACGTTTTCAGGGATCAAAATGACGTTATTGATATCTCTGATCAACTTATCCACACGGACAGCCAGAGTTAAAGGTTCGAACTCTGCAGCTTCGAAAGACAGCGTGTATTCTCCTTTTGCCAGGTTTTCGATGACGAAGTTACCCGACGCATCAGTCTTGGTTGTTACATCTCCCGGGGTTAATGTCACTTTTACGCCGTCTATGGCCGCACGTGTCGTACGGGAAACGACTTTACCTTTGACTCCACCATTGTTTTGTGCAAAAACAGTGAATGACATCAAAGATAATACCATGAATAGGATTGTTTTGATTTTCATATAAACTTATTTTTTTATTTACCTATATAGATATATACGGGGAAGTGGTCACTGTAACCTCCCTGGAAGTTATTACCTACGTATGTGCGCAATGGATATCCTTTGTATTGTCCTTCTTTCTGCACCATGTAAAGTTGCTTGAAGATATTTCCATAGAATTTAGATCCGGGAGCTTGCTGCAATTTCAGCTTTCCTGTCGATCCTTTTGCTAAATTCTCGGATACTACAATATTATCAAAGATATTCCAGGCATCTCCGTAGGCTAGTGTTCCGTATCCTGCTTTGAGCATATCGGCATAAGGAGCGAAGAAGTCGCCTTCCTTCAAATCTTTCAGTTTGAATTTGGCTCCTAACCCTTGTGCTATACTTTTGTCGGTCGGATCATCATTGAAGTCTCCCATCATAACCACTTTCGTGTTAGGATTGGCCTTCATTACAGAGTCTGCAATGCTGCGCATCTGTTCGCCTACAGCGATACGTTTAAATTCTGAAGCTTCTTTTCCTCCCAGGCGTGAAGGCCAGTGTGCTACCATAAAGAAGAAGGGTTCGTTTTCAATCGTTCCCCAAAGCGTCAGGATATCACGGGTCTTGAAGTCCGGAAGTGAAGGGATGACTGTTCTTACAGCTTTTTCTCCTTCTATTTTAAACACATCGGGACGATACAGAAAAGCAACGTCTACACCGCGGGCTTCAGGAGAGTCGAAATGTGAAATCCGATAGTTTGCCGGAGCCAGTTTGCGGGTTGCGATAATATCTTCCAGTACACTGCGGTTTTCTACTTCCGATACACCGATAATTACCGGATAATCCTTGTTGATAGCTGCAATATCGAAGAATACACGTTCTGTGTTAGCCAACTTCTTATTGTACTTGGCTGAGTTCCACTTCTTAGGTCCTTCGGGAGTAAATTCATCATCGTGAACTTCCGGATCATTGATTGTATCGAAGAAGTTCTCAAGATTGTAAAATACAACCTTATACGGTTTCTGCGCAAAGCTGAACGATATCAGCAGCGCAAAGAGCGCGGTTACTAATAACAGTTTTTTCATAAGCTAGCTTATTAGTTAATCCCCCATTGAGTGGGATTATTTTGTTGTTTTACACTGTTGGATACTTGTGGAAAGAAGGTAAATCCTGTCATCTTTTCGATGTCTGCTACAGAAGTACAGATAGACTTAGGAGGTTCAATGTTTCCATATGATTTGTGATCTACCCAAAATCCGATTGATATCAGTTCACTGTCTGAACAATCTTTGATGTTCTTTCCTGTTTTTCCACTCTTCGTACGCAGAAGTACTTTAAAATAGTTTGTAGGAACCGGAACTGTATTCCTTGCTCCATCTGTAGTGGTGGTTGCACCTGCCCCAAAATATGCGCCGGTAACTACATACAAGGTATCAGAACAGTTATTTGCCCGAACTTTTGTTTCAAGTTTAGCCCACATATCCTGATTCAAACGATTAAGCTGTGGGGTCATATTGGACATATAGAAGGTTTGAGCATTCATTTCGTCTGTTCCTAAGCGATCGGCTGATGGAAGCTGGTGACCACGGTCATAAGATCCTCCATAAGATCTTAATGTACAATCAGCCTGATAACTTTGAGGAATGATAGGATCGAAGGCCCAACGGTCTGTACGTTCTCCTGAACCTTTGAGGTATGCGTTATGTATTGGATAAGCTACCCACAAAGCTGCTTTCTTAGTCTTATCAAAACAAATGGAATAATTACGTATTGTCTTGTTATTTAAAAGAGCATAATGAGTTACATACTGATAATTAGCATTTTCCTTGAAATCAGGTACTTCAGCCCACAGGTTAAAAGCAGGTAGGTTCTGCTGTGATTCAGATAATTGTACTAAATCAAAGACTTTCGCCTCTTGGTCTGCAAACTGGAGTGAAATTTTAGCTACACGTTGTTCTTTACCTGTATTGCTATTATAATACACGTATAAAACATTGAGTCCGTCTTTTATTTCTCCGGATTTAGAGGATAAGGTCAGATCATTGCTACTGAAAGAACACCATGTTGTGCCCTCAGTGATTTCTGCATTCCATATTGTCCCAGGAGTACCTGTGATGATTATGGCAGACGATCCGGATGCTGATTTTACAGTGGAGGAAATTTTCCAGTAGGCATCACCTGTTTGTGACGAGCCTCCACCGTTGGAGTCATCGTTGCTACATGCTGTCATTAATAAAATGAGCACTGATAGCAATAATGATGTATAGTATTTGGTAAATGATATCATTTTAAGATATATATTTAGAGACAAGTAACTCTTGGCAAGTATTACCTGCCAAGAGTTTACTAATTTCTATCAGATTTTAATATAATTGGAATCCACACATTACACCTCGAGCTTTGGCTCCATTCCCATCAAAATTAGCATCAGTTGCAATTGTGATTGTTGACTCAGGTGTTAAGTCTGTAAGGTTAAAAGTGTAATAGTCTGAATCAGTAAAGGTTACAATGAATGTTCCAGTTCCTGCTACACCAGTATTTGGCTCTGCTGTAATATTATCATCACCTGACACACTACCACCTCCATTAACTTTTATATAAACAGTCATTGTCTCTTTATTCCATGCGCTAGCATAGAAAGACAATTTTTTGTTGCCACTGATTCCTAAAGCTCCTGTTGTAAATGTTCCACTTTTTTTGCTGGTACCCAATTTCAGTCCTTCAATAGTAGTTTCATTAATAGATAAATCTTGAGAGTAGGCATTTGTTTTATCAGAACCTTGAGCGAATAAGAAGGGTGTCATGGAAGTATAAGTTCCTTTTGTATCACTTCCTCCTTTTGCTGAAACTTTTATAGGCACAGTAACACTATTGCCATTAGTAATGCTGATGGTGAGGTCTTGCTTAACATCATCACTGCTTTCGTTAGCATTTGATGTAACTATTACTTTCCCATTTTCGAGTTTTGCAGATAAAATACCGCTTAATTGGCTTATTGCAAGTGTATTACTGCCTTGATTAACAGTCGTTACTTCAATTGTTTGACTTCCACCTATAGAAGAAAAACTAACAGAAGATGGATCAACCGATACAATCATTGGTTTATTGGAAGCGAATCCGCTCACGTCTTCAAGATTACGAGGTGCCAATTGTCCTGCACTTTGGTAGATGGAAGCAATACCCGTCATTGATGCTGTTGTTGCTGCATATGGCTGATTATCGAACGGAGTTGCGTTCTTGTTTATATTGACAGTGAATGATGTCCCTGCAACATTGAATGTATGATTTTTGCCAGCACCAGCATCTTTCCACACTCCTCCTGTTGCAATATTGACATTTTCAACTGTAACAGGCATACATACAAATGCTGCTAGTTGAGATAAAGTGACTTTTACAGGTGTTACGGCATTGTTTGCAGAAATAACCTCAATATTATCTGCACTGAATCCTTCAACTTGAGGTACATCATAACGTTTATATATTTTGGCTACATCTTTTTGTAATGTTACTTTAATCTCTTGACCTAATGCATACTGAGTTACATCTATTTGGTTGTTATATAAAGAAAGTGCATTACCCGCTGTGGTAGCTCCTTTGGTCATCAGATAAAGAGTACCATAAGAGTAGTTCTTGCCTGCAGGATCACCACAAATAATACCTTGAATTACATAGTTTTCATCTACAGCTGTGGAAGTACTTGTCATTTTTGTTACTAAGTCTGCTATAGAAATAGGAGTTGCAGTAGACTCGGTAGCAACAAATGTTTTAGGCTCACCGTAAATAGTACTAGATGCAGTTGTTGCATAAGCACGGAATGCATATTGATTGTCTTTAGTCAGATTAGTAACAGCTACTGTCCAAGGATTTTCTTTTACCGATGCGGCTGTTTTAGTTGCTTTTGTCCAATCAATATCTGTTACAGTTCCAGTACTGAATTCAATATACTGTACACCAACTTCGGTGGCTTCAGAAATTTCAATATTAGCAACTGAACCACCTAATGTTGCAGTAGTAGCTGTGATGGCTTTTGCATCTGTGGTTGTTACTTTAGGTTCTCCTGCTGTTCCAAAATCAATTTCAGTACCACCAGCACCTGTTGCCAAAGTGATATCATCTAAACGAATAGCTGAAGCATCTAAAGCTGTGAATCTGATATATAGGTTTTCTGGAACTTGTTTTAATGTGAAGTTTGCTGTTGCAAAAACCCAATAAGGATAATCGGCATCGCCATTATTCTTAGTATATGTAATTGGTACCCAAGCCGTACCATCAGCACTTAATGCAACTTCAAATTTGGAAACATCGAAGGTGTTGTCGTATGTTCCGTTATTGTTCACAGAACGGCTGGCTCCAAATGTCAATTGCAGATTCTTTTGTTCGGAAGTAAGCGTGATCGTATTAACATTGAAGTTTGTAGGAGTTTTGCCGAAAAATACAACGTTAGGTCCTGATGCACCTGCATAAGCATCTGTATTTGCTAATCCACTATTACGGACTGAAGCATTTACGCCTGTATAAGTAACGGATTCTGAACCGACCCCTGTTTTATTCCATCCTTCGTATTTATCAACAAAAGGCCAATTCGTTTTATCAAGCTCAATTGTACCAACATTGTCGTTGTAGATTACTACAGATGGCTCTACGCTTCCACTGCTAATCTTAACAGTCTCTGACATCAACACACCCACTTTATTTGAAATCTCAATAACAACGCTGGCTTCATCATTAACGTTTTCCGGAATGCTAACCTGAATAGTAGCAGAACCTTCACCTTCATATTTTGATAGAGTAACCCATGATTTGTCATCCTTTACTGTAGCTTTCCAACTACGGTTGGTTGAAATGTCAAAAGAAGCTTGGCTTCCGTTGGCTGGTTGACCGTCTAAGCCGAAAATCAAGGTTGTAGGCGAAACTTCGAGGTATGGAGCCTCGGTATCATCATTGTCGTCAACGCAACTTACGAAAGCTGTGCTAACCATTACAAGCATAAGCCCGTAGAATAACTTCAGAAAGTTCAAATTTCTCATTTTGTTGCTTTGTTAATTAATTAATAAAATTTTTGTGAATCATTTATCATTTTGTTCTCTCTCAATAATAATAGTTTAGCAAAGTTATTTTTTTCTATGAAACGTGCAAAGTTTCTAACGTCTTTTTCATATTACAACTGTGTTAAATTTTAGTGACTTAAGAACCGGCAATGAGGTGATTTTCGACATTGACGAATAGATTGATTCTTTTTATCTTCAATATATAACATTGTGAAAGAATTTAGAGATGTTTGTTACTTTTTTGAAAGATTTGCATTATGCCTTTATTGGACTTGGCCTTGTTAGCAATTGCACTGTTTACGGAGTATTAATAGAAATATTTTTGAATGGACTTCATTTATAGTTTGATAGATAGAATCCTAATGGTATAAATTTATTTTAATATTTGGATGCTGAAATACCGTATTGGGAATGAATGCGTCTTTTTACTTTCATCTTGATGGTGGAATCTTATTGTATAAACTATTTATTTCTTCTTTTGTGCTCTGATTGCCGAATGTTTTGTGATGATCTTGTTGCTTTGATCTTCATCCACAATTTCTCCCACCATCCACTTTCAGCTTTACTTAGCGTATCAGAAGTTATCGTGATTATCTTTTCTCTCAACTTGTTCTGTTCGGTTGCCATCGCATACTGCTTTTCCAACACTGAAATTCTACGCTTTTTGCATTGAAGGTCTTGCTCTTGTAGCTCAATGACTTCAAGATAAACTTTGCATACTTCGGATTGGTTATTGCAGAGCTGTTCCAGCGTATGAATGTAGTCTTTGGTGGGAAGGGTTTTGTGCCAACACAAGAATTTCTGAAGGCTCTTTTCGTCTATGATAAGAGTAGTTTCAGTGAAATATGCGGTGATTGCTTCCATTTCTGCCCACAAACAGATGTCTTCTTCTTTGACTCCGTACTTGTGCGCCGCTTCGTCTATGCTAATCCATTTCGGCATAGTGTTTCTTTGTTTATGCGTTTAACAAAAAGAGCGAATAACTCTTGCCAAGCATGGTGCAACAAGCATCCCTGCATTTTGCTTTCTAGTCGGAGGGTTATGGGGTATGGGGATTATGTAAGGGAACCGACCGGATACAAAAGAGGCATGGATGCTGTTGAACCATTATCTGTACTCGAGGCCTAGCAAACCCTTGCAAAAGACAATGATAACAACAGACATCCACGCCAATCGTTTATATATAACACATCTCTTATTGATATGTTGATATACAGCCATTCACGTGGAGTATCTGTTGTATCATCTCTCTTTGCGTGAAATTGCTAGTTTCGAGTACGAGAGACAATACATTATTAATACTCCTATTTAAGGAATAAAAAACACTACCCGCTTATTACATCTCGCTGATGCGCAGAAAGTGTACAGCAAAGATATATGTTTTTTCGGAATAAAGTGGGAGAATGGGAATAAATAAAAGAAGTCTGGTATTTAGAATGATTTTTTGTGTTTAGGCGATGTTATTTCAAGGTGTTGTTTGCCATTAATATCACTTAGCACATTTATCTCCTTCGTAAAGCAACGCTTTGTATCTTCAAAAGCTATGCTTTATGGTTGCTAAAGCATTGCTTTAAATAACCATACAGCAGATGTTACGAGTGTCGCCTTCACCTTCACTTTTTCCTCTCAACCTTTTATTTATCAGTGATCTCGGGTGAAGGGACGGCTATTCACCTAGTGAGTGGAGAAAACATTGTAAGTGTTTGAAATAAACTATCAATGGTTTGAAACAAACATTGGGAAGAAAAAAATAATCTATTAGCATCTTTTTATTAGGTTATAGCTAATACGAATATCATTATAGCAAAAACAAATTAGCTTATAGCAAAGTGAACGATGTCTTTATGATTACATATGAAAATTGGGTGAAGGATCGGTGAAGGGCGATATGCTTCACCTGTTATCACTTATGAATAAAAGGTTTCGAAGAAAAGGTGAAGGCTACCCTTCTATTTGAAAATTTATAGTATGGCGTATAAAAGCATCTGGCTTTGATGGGAAGGGGGGGCAGCGCAAGAATTTCTGACATTATACAACTCATACCTCATACAAGTTGCTTGGTATATGGTTGATGCAAGCTCAAGAGAAGGGAAATCAAGGTGATGCCTGCATGGAAGTGGATGTGCAATAAAATGAAAAACGATTCTCTGATATATCAGGAATTACTTGATATTAATGGCAAATAAAATATGGGTTCTAAATATAATACCTTTTAGTGTATAACTTAATCTCTCTTAGTGAATGAATTAATTCGTCCGTCTATAGGCAAAGTTGCGTTTGCCTATAGGCAACCTTTCGTCCGGCTATAGGCGGACGAAAAGATGCCTATAGCCGGACGAATTAATTTATGAATGCGGTGACGTTATTTTCTACAGAGAAAACCTTTATTCAATTATGCCGTTGTTCTTAAGATTTTGAAGATGTATTTATAATGTGCAGCCAAGAAAGACCTCTGCCATTCTATGACCTAGAAATCGGTTTCTCTTTTCGTATAATCTTTTTTATCTCTTCTTTTACGATTCTTAACTCCGAAGATTTCGTAACCATAAAGAAACCATCTACTTTTACCCCGTATTTGTAAGAAATTGAAAGAAACTTCGTCTAATAAACTAAAAACTAAAACGATTCCAAACATGAAACACAGATTGTTGCTACTATTACTATTCGTGTTCACCGCAGTGATGACAGGTTGGGCACAAAACTCCGCTACGCCGTCCTATACTGTCAAAGGGGTACTTTTGGATTCACTGACTCAGGATGGAGAACCATACGCTACTATTAAGATTACTAAAAAAGGAGCACCGGACAAGGCTGTCAAGATGGCGGTGACGGGTGCCAATGGTAGGTTTCAGGAGAAACTGAATGTAGGTGCGGGAGATTACGTCATTACTATTTCTTCGATAGGCAAGGCGCCCGTCACGAAAGAGTTCACTTTGAAACCATCGGTTAGAGTCATTGATTTGGGGACAATGCTCTCCGCTGAGGCTAATAATGAATTGAAAGGAGTGGAAGTCGTGGCGCAAAAGCCTTTGGTCAAGGTGGATGTAGACAAGATAGAGTATAATATTGAGGATGACCCCGACTCGAAATCAAACAGTATATTGGAGATGCTTCGAAAAGTGCCTTTAGTGACAGTGGACGGAGAAGACAACATACAGGTGAATGGTAGCAGCAGCTTTAAAATACACGTCAACGGGAAGCCCAACAATATGATGAGCAACAACCCGAAAGAGGTGTTGAAGAGTATGCCCGCCAATTCCATTAAATATATCGAGGTGATAACATCGCCCGGAGCTAAATATGACGCTGAAGGAGTGGGAGGTATTTTGAATATCGTAACAGTAGGCGGTGGATTCGAAGGATATACGGCAACATTCCGGGCAAATGCCAGCAACTACGGTGCCGGTGCCGGCGGCTACGCAATGGTGAAGCAGGGGAAAATGACTGTCTCTGCCAATTACAACTTTAATTACAATGACCGGCCCCGTGGATATTCGGACAGCTACCGTGAGAACTATGAGTCGGATACGGAAAAATATCTTGAATCAAATAGCAGTTCCAAGTCGAAAGGCAACTTCCAGTATGGAAACCTGGAAGGCAGTTATGAGATCGACACCTTAAGGCTGCTGACGGTGGCTTTTGGAATGTATGGCAGCAATAGTAAAAATTATGGCGATGGATTTACCACCATGTATGGTGCTGACCATGAGGACATAGCCTACAGCTACCGGACCGGCAATCATGGAGATGGCTCCTGGTATTCCATCAATGGAAACATCGACTATCAGCGCACGTCCAGAAAGAACAAGCAGCGGATGATCACTTTCTCCTATAAGATCAATACGCAGCCTCAGACAAGCAATTCTAATACTGGCTATGAAGATATTCACGCCAAAGAGGAGGTGGACGACCTCGTGAAACGGTTGCTGTTGAAAAACAGCCAGTCGGACGGCAAAACGAATACCATGGAACAGACCTTCCAAGTGGACTATACGACTCCGATAGGCGAGTTGCATACCGTGGAGGCAGGTGCGAAATATATCTTCCGCCGCAATACCAGTGACAACAAACTATATGAAGCAGCCGGAGGAAGTGACGATTATTTATATAACGAAGACCGCAGTAGCGACTATCGTCATTTGAATCATATTTTAGCCGCTTATCTCGGATATACATTGAAATATAAGGATTTCACCTTCAAGCCGGGAGTGCGCTATGAACAGACTGTGCAGCGGGTGAAATATATCGTTGGACCGGGTGAGAATTTTCACACGAACTTCAGCGATCTGGTGCCATCCGTTTCTCTTGGCATGAAGCTCGGCAAGACTCAAAACATGCGTGCCGGTTATAATATGCGTATCTGGCGTCCGGGCATCTGGAATCTGAATCCTTATTTTAATAATCTGAATCCGATGTTTATCACCCAAGGTAACTCGAACCTGAAAAGTGAAAAAAGCCATGCGTTCGACTTGTCTTATAGCAATTTTAGTGCGAAGTTCAATATCAATGTGTCGCTGCGCCATTCTTTCAACAATAACAGTATTGAGAATATAAGCCGGTTGATTACGGCGCCCGAAGGGGAGATGTTTGACAATGACCCTACACACATAGCACCGGAAGGAGCTTTGTACAGCACTTATGCCAATATAGGAAAGAGCCGGAATACAGGAATGAGCTTGTATCTGAACTGGAACGCGTCTCCTAAAACGCGCCTGTACGTCAATGGCCGTGGAAACTATAGTGACTTGAAAAGTGAAGCGCAGGGATTGCACAATTATGGATGGAACGGTTCTTTCTATGGTGGCGTCCAGCATACTCTTCCGTTGAAAATACGGTTAAGTCTGAATGGTGGTGGTAGTACTCCTTATATTAATCTACAGGGAAAAGGTTCCGGCTATTATTATTATAGTTTGGGTGCGAGCCGTTCTTTCCTGAAAGATGAGCGTTTGAGCCTGAATGTGTATTGCAGTAATATATTTGAGAAATACAGAAGCTATAACAATCATACGGAAGGCGTAAACTTCCTGTCGAAGAGCAGCAGCAAGTGGCCGAGTCGTAGCTTTGGAGTCAGCATCAGCTACCGGATTGGTGAACTGAAAGCTAGTGTGAAGAAAGCTGCCCGAAGCATCAATAATGACGATGTGAAAGGTGGTGGCGGCGAAGGTGGGAATACAGGTGGAGGAGGTGGTCAGTAGACCACTTCCACGCACGCTGTGATTTCTTTATTTCTGCCTTACATCCTGCTTATTGGTATTGAAACCTAACTTGGTAAGTCCTGCTTGTACATCGGGATGACTCATGAAGAGTTTCCATAACAGCCCTGTCCGGTAATTCTCGATCATGACTGCAATTGGTCCTTGGTCGATGGCAAGGTAACGTTGCGGATACCAGTTGTCTGTTTCGCTGAAAGCATCGTAGAATCCGAAAGGACCGAAGACTTTGTCCCCCATATTATACAGGTGGCGCATCACTTGCATCGAATATTCCGGTGTATAGACGATGGATGAAAGGGCGGCGGTGGGAGAGATAACCCCTTTGTCATCCTGTTCATTCGGTGAATGAGCAGCGTATCCATCGACGGAATAGCTGGCAGTCAGTCCCCAGCAGTCCGGTCCGAAACCTTTGTAGTGTTTGGGGTTGCGGATGCAGTAAGCACGGTTCACTAATGTCAGATTGCGCATTTCGTGGAAGTAGCTGGGACAGTATTCGTCTTTCAGACCGACGGGGTCGAGTCCGAGGAAGGAGTATTGTGCCCAGAAAAGCGGTCCGGCTTCCGTGCCCTGATAGCGGAGATGCAGTTCGATGCCTTCCACTTTATGCGGGGAGACGATAGCTCCGTTCTGCGCCCAGCCATCGTGATAGACAGCTGCCGGTACTCCGTGGGTAGGAGAGGCTGCGGCAAGGATATACATAATCATACATTCGTTGTACCCATGTATGGGGAAGTCCATTTCCCAGCCATAGGTGGGGCTCCAGTGCCAGTATAGTACATTTTGGTCACCGTTGCGGTACCAGTTCCAGTCAACGTCTTTCCATATTTGGTCAATGCGTGCTGCCAGTGCTTTTTCTTTCTCATTACCGTTGATGTAATACTGGTGTACGGCGAGCAGTCCTTGCATCAGGAAGGCAGTTTCTACCAAGTCACCTCCGTTATCCTTCTGTCCGAAAGGTTTCACCTTTCCTGTATCGCCATACCACCAGTGCGGATATGCTCCGTGAAAACGGTCCGCTTTTTCGAGGAAGGAGACGATGCGCTCCATTCGTGCCAGACCTTCTTCGCGGGTGACGTAACCCCGGTCTATTCCGGCAAGGATAGCCATGATGCCGAAGCCGCTGCCGCCGGAAGTGACTACGTTGGCATCATTCTGCGGATATACCCCGTCTACATGATACCGTTCGGGGGCAAGTCCGCTGTTGGGCTCGGCACCTTCCCAAAAGTAGAGAAAGGTGCGGCGCTGAACGGTGTCCATCAAGGCGTCGTCCGTGAGCTCGGAACTGGCGGTGGCTGGTCCGCCGGTCTTGTTTTTGCAGGCTCCCGCTGTCAGTATCAGGCAGAGGAGCGAAATATAGAGAGATAGTTTTTTCATTGATTGTGGATTTAAATGAGAGAATAAAATTTAGGCACGGATTACACGGATTTCACGGTTTTAAGAGATTTCGCAGTTAAAGACCGTGTGAATCCGTGTAATCCGTGCCTATTGTACGATTTTTATTTTAGCGTGAATCGTGCGGATTTCACGTCCCGGCTGTTTGTTCCGATCATTACTTCAAATTCACCCGGTTCTGCTACTAGTTGCAGGTCGTAGTTGTAATATCTCAGCATTTCCGGTGCAATCTTGAACCGTACAATTTCCGACTGTCCCGGTTCAAGGAATATCTTCTGGAAGCCTTTCAGCTCTTTCACCGGACGGGTAGTGCTGCCGACGAGGTCACGGATATAGAGTTGTACTACTTCCGATCCCGGCCATGTGCCGGTATTGGTGACCATTACTGCTGCCGTCAGTTCTCCCGTCATGTCGATGGTAGAACGGCTCAGGTCGATATCACCGTAAGAGAAGGTAGTATAAGACAGTCCGTATCCGAACGGGTAAAGCGGCTCATTGTCCACATCCAGATAATTGCTGCGGAACTTTTCGAACCACTTGCCTTGTGCCAGCGGGCGTCCCGTATTCTTATGTGCATAATACAGCGGAATCTGACCGACATTCTTCGGGAAACTCATTGTCAGTTTTCCACCCGGATTGACATATCCGAAGAGTGCGTCACCGATGGCATAAGCAGCTTCGCTGCCTCCGAACCATACGTTCAGAATAGCAGGTACGTGTTCCTGTTCCCAAGTCAGCGTCAGCGGGCGACCTGTGAATAATACCAGTACGACAGGTTTTCCGGTTTTCAGCAACTCCTTCAGCAGGTTTTGCTGTACATCCGGAATGTTCAGGTCTGTACGGCTGCTGCTTTCTCCGCTCATCTCGGAAGATTCTCCGAGAGCCGCAATGATAATATCCGACTGATTGGCTACCGTCAATGCTTCGTTCAGCAATTGCTCGTCTGTCCGGTTGTCACGGTTTAGTGAACGTCCGAACATCGTGGCGCGTTCTTCGTAAGAGGCGTCGCTGATCAGATTGCTCCCTTTGGCATATAGGATGTTTGCTTTTCCGGCAGTCATCTCTTTCAAGCCTTCTACCAGTGACGGACAGCGGTCGAGTACGGCAGCTACGCTCCATGTACCCGGCATGTTTGTCCGGCTGTCGGCTAACGGACCTATCACGGCGATGTTACCTTTCGGGTTAAAAGGAAGAAGAGGTTCGGCAGGAGTTCCCGGACGCAGGGTCACGTTGTCATTCTTTAAAAGAACAAAGCTTTCTGCGGCAATTCTGCGGGCAGCGTCTCGGTGCGCTTTCGTAAAGATATCACGTGCCGGACGTTTTAAGTCGCAGTACTTGTAGGGATTGTCAAACAATCCCAGTTTATATTTTGCTTCCAGGATACGGCGGCAGGCAGTATTCAGTGTTTCCATAGAAACTTTGCCTTCCTGAATGGATTTCTTGAGTGTGCTGACAAAGCCTTCGCTCACCATATCCATGTCTACTCCGGCATTGATGGCACGTGCGGAAACCGTTTGCAGGTCACCGATACCGTGGTCGATCATTTCGGAGATTCCGGTATAGTCGGTTACCACAAATCCGTTGAACCCCCACTGACCACGCAGTACATCCGTCATCAGCCACTTGTTGGCGGTAGCGGGCACACCGTCTACTTCGTTGAACGAAGCCATTACACTACCTACACCGGCTTCTACAGCCGCTTCGTAAGGCAGCATATATTCATTGAACATCCGCTGGCGGCTCATGTCTACCGTATTGTAGTCACGTCCGCCTTCTCCTGCGCCATACAGTGCAAAGTGTTTTACGCATGCCATAATTTCGTCATTCCGTTGCATGTTCTTTCCCTGATAACCGAGTACCATCGCTTCGGCAATCATGGCTCCAAGGAAGGGATCTTCACCGCTGCCTTCGGAAACACGTCCCCAACGAGGGTCGCGTGAGATGTCCACCATCGGGCTGAATGTCCATGAGATACCGTCGGCACTGGCTTCTATGGCTGCGATACGTGCCGATTCTTCTATGGCGGTCATATCCCAGGTGCAGGATAATCCCAGCGGGATAGGGAACATGGTTTCGTATCCGTGAATGACATCCATACCGAATAGCAAGGGGATGCCCAGACGGGATTGTTCTACCGCCTGTTTCTGCACATCGCGTATTTTTTCTACTCCTTTCAGATTGAACAAGCCTCCTACTTCGCCCCGTTTGATTTTGGCGGCGATGTCGCTGCTTTTGGCTTGTCCCGTAGTGATTTCTCCGGTGACAGGTAGGTTCAACTGACCTATCTTTTCTTCCACCGTCATCTTTTTCATCAATGCGTCGATGAAGCGGTCCATGTCTTGTGGCGACTTCTGCGCTGCCGCACTCAGGAAGCCGGCAGCGAGCAGCAGAAGTGAAAAAAATATCTTCTTATTTATCATATCGTTCTATCAGTTTGATTTGAATATTAATTAATAATCCGGATTCTGTACCAGTACTCCTTTGGACTTGTCAATTTCTGACTGAGGCAAAGGCAATAATGCGTTCTTATCCTGGTAGTTTACTTTCCCGGCAGCGTGCAATACTTCCGAGGCGATTCCCCAACGGACAAGATCGTAGAAACGGTCGGGCTCCAGCCCGAGTTCCACGCGGCGTTCGTGGCGGATGGCTTCCCGCAATTCTCCCTGATCGTTGGTCGTTATTTTGGGTAGTATATTCGTATTGGTGCCTCTGGCACGTGCGCGTACCATTTCCAGATAATCCACTGCTTCTCCGGGGATATTCTTTTCGTTGGCAGCTTCGGCAGCCATCAATACTACATCCGAATACCGGATCAGGCGGATATTCACCCAAAAGCCTTTGTTGGTGTATTCCTTACGCAGTGCGGGGTCGGTATAAGCTTTTTTGTTGAAGTAAGCTCCCATAGCCGGAGAGACGGGGGATTCACCATAAGGTTCGTTGGTGTTTTCCGGGGTGATCGGTTCATCGTCCGTTTTGCGGAAGTAGAGCAGGGTGGCGTTTTTACGAGGGTCACTTGTCTCGTAGGCGTCGGCCATCAACTGGGTTGCCATGTGCCATCCCCAGCCTAAGTCCCACTGACCGGCTCCGCGAACGCCTTGCACTTCGCAGAACTGGCTGCCGATAACGTCACTCTGTGGAAGGGCGGCAGTGGCGGTACATTGCAGTTCGAATATAGAACCGCCACTGTTCTCTCCGTCGTCGGTGAATATTTCGTTATACGGAGTTTTCAGATTATATAAACCTTTGTTGATAACGTCTGTAGAGGCTTTGTACATGTTGTCCCAGTCACTGCGCATCATATAGGTGCGGGCATGAAGTGAACGGGCAGCTCCCCAAGTCAGGCGTCCGGTATATTCGGTGCTCCATGTTTCGGGCAATGACTCTTCTGCAGTTTTCAGGTCGGTATCGATCTGCTCATAGATTTTATCGGCGGTAGTCTTCGGAATGTTGGCTTCCGAGGCATCGTTGATCTTGTAAGTCACTAAAGGTACTTCGCCAAAGGCTCTCACTAGATTGAAGTAACAATAAGCACGGAAGAAAGAAGCTTCCCCTTTGTTGATGATATCTTCGGTTTCTGTTTGTCCGGCAGTCTCTTTCTCGGCAATGGCGTCGAGGATATCATTACACTGGTAGATGATGGCGTAATTCTTTCCCCAGTATGAACCTAGCAAACCGTTGGTCGGGGTGTATAAGAAGTCATCGTACATTTCGGCTACATCCGATCCGTCACTCGGGATACTTCCTTTCTCGGAGTCTTCGGAGCGTAGATAATGGATAGCAATGGCGGGAGTACCGGCGGTGATGTCGAAACTACGCATCATGGTATAGACATTGTAGATTTTACCGTTGACCAGCGCATTGGGATTATCGTCTTCGGTGAATTGTCCCTGCGGACTCCGGTCCAGAAAGTCGCTGCAACTGCTTATCAGCAGAGTGGAGGCGGCAATAAAGGTGGAAAAAAGATATTTATTTAGTTTCATACAATTATAGATTTGATTCATTAAAGTTATATTCCGCATGGAAACCTGGGTGTGCCACCCGCATGGAAACTTGGGTGTGGCACCTTGCCACGCCACTAGAAGGTCAGGTTGATGCCGAAGGTATAGACAGCAGGTACGGGGTAGCTGCCGTCGTCTACTCCGAAGGTGGTGGCGCTACCTCCCAGTTCCGGTGTGTAGCCGGTGTTGTGCTTCCATGTCTTCAGGTTCTGTATGTTGACATAGACTTTCAGTGCCTGCAAGCGTATTTTGGCAAGGAGGGCCTTGTCGAACGAGTAAGCAAGTTGCACGTTACGGATACGGAAGAAGCTGCCGTCTTCGATGTAATACTCCGAATTCAGGTTGTTGATAGAATGTTTGGAGTTCAGCAACGGCTGGCTGTTGGAGGTGCCTTCTCCGTGCCAGCGGTCCATACGCTGTGACAGATAGTTGAACTGTGCAAAGTTATAATTGTCCCAGGTACGGAAAATTTCGTTACCGTGCTGTCCCATCATATCGATGCCCAATGACCAGTTCTTGTAGTTTACTCCTAGAGAAAGACCATAGGTGAAATCCGGTGTCGGGTTACCTATCATTGTACGGTCTTCCGGAGTAATCTTGCCGTCTTTGTTCACGTCGGCGAATTTCAGGTCACCGGGAGTGACTGTGGCAAGGGTATTTTCGGGCGATGCATCGATGTCGGCTTGCGACTGGTATACGCCTGCCACCTTGTAACCGTAGAAGAAACCGATAGGATAGCCCGCCATCGTGTAGCTCTGCTGTTTGTCTCCCGCGATGATGGAGTATCCATCCTGAACGAGGCTCTTCACCTTATTCTTGATGGTGGTCAGGTTGGCGCTGACAGAATATCCCCAGTCGCCGATCTGGTCACGCCAGCTGGCTGCCATTTCAACACCCATGTTTTCAATCTCTCCCAAGTTGCCGATACCGGGTACTGTTCCGGAGATACCGGGCACTTCGGCAAGCAGGTCTTTGGTCCTTTTCTTATAATATACTCCTTCGAAGTGCAGACGGTTGCGCAGCACGTTCGTTTCGAAACCTGCTTCCCAAGCTTCTACTTTTTCCCAACGCAGATTGGGGTTGGGCAGATAGGAGAGCTGGTAACCGGGATAGATAATGGACGGCTTGCCGAAAACAGCCGAGTAAGCATTTGACAACAGCGGTTCGGAGGGATAGGCCCTGTCCAGATTCTGATTGCCTAATGTACCGTAAGATGCCTTGATCTTCAACATATCGAGCCATTTGATATCCTTCATGAACTCTTCTTCGGTCATCAACCAACCGCCGCCTAGTGAGAAGAAGTTCTGCCACTCATTGCCGGTGTACGAGAAGGCGGAAGAACCATCGCGACGGAACGAGCCGTTGAACAGGTATTTTCCTTTGTAGTTGTAGATCACACGTGCCAGCATGGATACCGTAGTCCGTTCCCATTGGGTACTTCCGTTGGTAGCTGTTGCGGCATCACCGATGCTGACAAACCACTTGTCCGGATCGTCAGGAATCACCAGACCGACACCTTGTTTACGTGCTCCGTCCAGTCGGCTCAGTGAATTGTAATACGTCGTGAAGCCGGCTGTAGCGGTCAGGTTATGATTGCCGTGATCAAAACTATTGGTGTAAGTCAATAGATAGTCACTCTGCACTTTTGTTTCATTTTCCTTGAACTGGCTGACTTCTGTCTTGCCGGTTCCCAATGTAACTACATCTCCTGCGGCAGTATCGTCATACACCTTCATGATAGGCAGATAAGTACGTCCGTTGTTGGAAGCATAGTCCATAGCGAACATCGCTTTGAAGTTGAAATGTTTCAGGAAGTCCACTTCGCCATAGATATTACCCGATGCCCGGTAGTTTTCGGCTTTGGTCGTATTGGCTTTCAGATCGACGTCCACCATCGGATTGTTGATCTGTGCTTTCTGAAATTCGGGCAGAACGCTGTACAGGCCATATTCCTTATTGTATACCGGTGCGATAGGGGCAGCACGAAGAGCGCCGAGTACCTGCTTGGAGTCTGCCGGAAGCGTGCGTGCTCCGTTGAACTGGAAGCCGACTTTCAGAAAGTCCGTGATCTTGTAGTCATTACTTGCATTGATAGTCACTTTGCTGAACTTCTCATGCTTGATGTTTCCCTGTTCGTGAGAGTAACCTACGCCTAGGTAGAAACTATGTTTCGGCGAAGCTCCGGTAATACTGATATTATTGTTGGTGATGAATGCAGTCTGGAAAATCTCATCCTGCCAGTTGGTGTTCGCGTTCCAGCCGCTGAAGTCGAACGGAGTGTCCTTCTGATTGGCAAGCTGTTCGCTGTATAGCTCCTGAAATTGCGGACCGTTGACCAAATCAACCTTATCTACTACTTTCTTGAAACCGAAAGAGGTATTAATGTTAACCAGTGTCTGTCCTTCTTTGGCTTTCTTGGTGGTGATGATGATGACACCATTTGCACCGCGAACACCGAAGATAGCCAGTGATGACGGGTCTTTCAGGATCTCCATAGATTCGATGTCCTCCGGATTAAGGAAGTTGATGTTGTCATTGAATAGTCCGTCTACCACGTACAATGGTTTGTAGCCATTGATGGAGTTTGTACCACGGATACGGATTTCGGGATCGGCACCGGCACGTCCGGAGTTTACGATTTGTACACCTGCCACTTTTCCTTGTAGGGAAGATAATGGGTTCGTTGCAGGTTTGTTGGCAATTTCTTCTCCTTTGACGTTGGTGATAGAACCTGTCAAGTCTCTTTTCTTCGCGCTACCGTATCCGATAACGACAGTCTCGGCTAGTACCTGCGAATCTTCTTTCAGGGTGACGTTGATCACATTCTGTGCTCCTACTTTGACGCTCTGTGTAGTCATTCCTACATAGGAGAATACCAGTACGTTTTCTGGTGTGACAGAGATTGAATACTTACCGTCCATATCGGTGATGGTTCCGGTGGAAGTTCCTTGTACGAGCACCGATGCACCGATCAGCGGTTCATTGGCGGCATCTGTTACCGTACCGGTCACTGTCTTTGTCTGTGCAAAGGCGGATACGGAGGTCAGCAACAAGCAAGTGAGCGCCACTATGCTCTTAAACCTGATGGTTTTCTTCTGAAGATCTTGTAAAAGTCTAGTCCTCATTGCATTAAATTTTTCCATTCGTTACTATTTAGGTTGAAGTTTATTCTGCCGTCTTCCGGCGAAAGTAACAAAGTGAACAAATGAAAGGCAAAAAAGATTAGGGAAAGAGAGAGAAAGGGCAATTTTAACATTGTAATTATGATGTGTGAAAAAATTATTTGTCTTTTTGTTGCTTGTTTGTTTTATTCTATTTACATTTGTAAAACGAAACGAACTATGAAGCTACTTCTTTCTTATATTATAGGGTTGTTCCTGATTTTGTCTCTCTCTGCTTGTCATGATGGAGGTAATGCAACTACTCTTTTACATCAGGCAGACTCACTGATGCAAGAGTTCCCCGATAGTGCCCTGTCTCTCCTCGAATCCATTTCTCATCCTGAAAAGTTATCCGGCTCTGAAAGAGCTGATTATGCTATATTTTTGACACGGGCAAGGACTAAGTTGTATGTTCATGAGTCAAGTGATTCATTGATTCGGTTTGCAGTAGATTATTATAAAAGAAGTTGGAATAATGAGCGTAAGATGCAAGCCTATTATTATCGGGGTTGTGTGTATCGAGACATGCGGTGTATGGATTTGGCGGTAAAAGATTTCTTGCAAGCATTAAAGGTAATTCCTAAAGAGAGCGAGTATCTTTATTTGGGGGCCATTTATGAGAATCTGGCGGGATGTTATGCGGAACAAAATCTTTATAAGGATGCTATGCACGCCCATCATAAAGCGCATGAAATTTATATTAAGCAAAAGAAAGATGATGGTCTATTTTATGCTGTTAGAGGGATAGGGTATGTTTTTATGCTTCAACATCAATTGGATAGTGCTTTGGTCTATTATCAAAAAGCATTGGATGTTGCAGAGAATATAGGGGAAGATTATTATAAATCTATAATATTGAGTGAATTGGGAATTTTGCATAATGAAAAAGGGGAATTTCAAAAGGCTAACCAATATCTTTCTGCATCTATATCTTCTGCACCAACTGGTACTAATTTATTTTCTGAATATCTTCGAAAAGGTTGTATCTTACGTAATATCCATCAAATGGACTCTGCACGGTATTATTTGAATTTGAGTAAATCTTCTCCTTATATATTTAACCGTGGAGGAAGTTATGGAGAATTATATAAATTGGAGAAAGAAGAGAAAAATTATCCAGCAGCTATAGCGGCAGCTGATTCTTTTATTTATTATCTAGATTCAATTTATGATACAACAAAGGCAGCTGAGATAACTCGTTTGGCTGATCAATATGAAATCGAATTTTATCAGCAAAAAATTGCGGGAAGATATAAAATTGAGGTCTTATCACTTTTGCTGTTATTTATTATTGGAGGAGCGATTTCTCTTTGGATTGATAAACGTCGAAAAAAGAAGTATCTTGAGTTACAAAATCAATTAATGAAGAGTCGTACAGATATTCTATCTGGGGACTTTGAGGATCAGGGTAATGCTGAATCTGATTTTATGAGGATGTTGGAGCCGAGTTTAGAACTTTGTCTTCAGTTGTTTCGAAGGACAGAAACCCATGAGAAACTTCTTTCTTTGGAGAAAAAGATGGGCGTTGCTACCTCTTTGAGTATTCATGAAGGACAGATGATTTGTGAAAGCATTTATGAAACTTTTGGCGACATTATGCTTAAATTGAAAATTCAATATGCTGATTTAACTAAAGAAGACTTGCTCCATTGCGTATTTTTCTTATTGGGTTGCTCCAAAGAAACAATCTTATTATGTACACGTGCTTCTGAAGGAGCATTTAAAAGTCGGAAAAGTCGCATGAAGATTAAGTTAGGAGAAGAATTCTTTGAATGGATGACTATACGCCAATATCTTGTCTCATAGGTGTTTATGTTGGATTGTGACATTCCTGTAACTTTTCTGTAACTTGCAGTCGAGATCCATAGTTATCTTGTAACTTTATTGTGACCAGGCATCTGAATTTATTTAAATCTTATCCCTTACATTTGTATCATAACCAATAAAAATAAGTATTATGAAAGCAAAACTATTATTATTACTTTGTTGCTTATTTGCGATTGAAGGATGGGCAAATTCAAATGATATTCATTTACTAAAAGATAGCCGCTCTAATCCTATGGGAATACCTATTCAACCTACTTATGAGAAATGTGCTATTCTCTCTAATATTCTTAATGTAAGCTTCGGTAGAGCAAAAGATTATGCTATCATTACTGTAACGAATAAAGCTACAGGTGAAATTGTACATTCCAAAACTTATCACAACACTAGCATTGTCATGATTGATATGTCTTCTTGTGAAAAAGGAGAATATACTATTCATATAATTTTGAATGATTGTTTGTTGGAAGGTACATTTACTGTACAGTGAAACTGAACTGAATAAGGTAATGGATAAATGTACTTTTAGTCTTAGTGACAAGAAGTAACTTTTTGTGTTCCTTTTCTGTATAGTCGATATTTCTAATTGTAAAATATTAAGTTAGAGGAAGGAGGTAATTTCCTTTGGGATCTGTTATTTATTATTGTTGTAACGTATTTATCAACCTTTAAATTCAATCGGTTATGAAAGCAATTTTTTTTATGTTTTTATTATGTTGTATTTGCTGCTTATCATGTTCGGATGAGCAAAATACTCTTTCAGAAGAACAGAATGTTATTGAGAATAAGACTTTTGAAAAAGTGAGTAGTTTAGAATTGAAACAACAACTACTGGATTACTTGAATAATTCGGTAAAAACAAGAACTACTTTTAATAATGCTGAAATGAATTACGATTTAGGTATGCAAGAAATTTTGCGTCCACAAATCCAAACCTTTGGGGAGGAAATGATAGTTGTACGAAGTAAAATGGATGCTAATAATATAATGGCATTTTATAAAGAGAATGGTGTTATTGAAAACTGTCTTATAATTGAATGTGCACAAAATGCTGAAGATGCACTTGAAGAAACTATGTTCACATGTTATGATAGTAACAATATTCCTATTTTTAAAGCAATGGTTAATAAAAGAAATAATACATGTAATGTTCTTGAAATATATGATGGACTTGACGATCTGACAGCCCGTGGTGGAAATTGGGGGTGCAATGTATCTCTTGGCTTGGCTGGTGCTTTATGGTCAACCGCTTTTGGAATGGTTACGGCTGGTGCGGGATTTGTTGTGGCGGTTGGTTGGTGTGTGTTACAAACTTGGCTATGTAGCTCCCGTGTAGTCTCTCGCCCTCCAACGGAAATACAAATAGATACAATAGAATTTAAGCCGATGGAAAGAGATGATGATAGTATAGCGAGAGACACAATAGGTAAACTATTGCCCCTGCGTTGATAATTATTTAATATGTACAGTAAATGAGAAATAATATCAAATTAGCATTGTTTTATATTTTAATATTAGGTCTGTTCTCCATTCTTTTATGTACAGAAAATAGTATTTGGTTTTCTGCTTCTATTGCAATGATTTGTACATCAACGGGAGTTTGCATAGGACAACTTATTAAGAAAAGAAAACGATTTCATGCTAGTACTGACAAATTATGGGTTCTATCAGGACTGTTTTTATTATCTATCATAATTTCATTATGCATTTATTTCTTTTTTGATAATAACCCCAATAAAGTGACATATATTTTACTGATGAATCTAGTTCTAGCTTTAGGTTCTATATTGTATATCTATATCACTAGAGAAAAAACATAAAATAATTAGTCGTATGAATTGATAATTAGAATATTTCAATTCATACGACTTTTCAAATATAGTATTATGAGAAAACTTATTTTATTTTTCCTATTTGTGTTTTCTGTTACAGTAGGATTTGCACAGAGTTTTTCCGGAGATAAACTGTTTATTTCGGTAGATGGTGGAAAAGGTGTATTGTTCGGTAAGTCAAACTTGTCACCTTTTGGTGTTAATTATCGTGGGGAATATAATGGAGGCTTGACGTGTAATGTGAAGACACTCTATCGAATTGATAAATTTTGGGTTGCCGGATTAAAGTTTAATCTCTCCGGTACTTCTGCCAATTATACACTTGATGATGAAACGAATGTAGCTGACAATGTAGAACTTTGGTATTTAGGACCGCAACTTGGATTCAAAATTCCAATAACCGAAAGAACTTTAATTAGTTGCGTATTGGGAGCCGGATATCTACATTATCGGGATGAAGGTCGAAGTAATAGTGAATTTAAATGTACTTCCGGTGCATTGGCCGGGAATATGGACTTTCTGGTAGAATATAAATTGACAGACCACCTTGCGGTAAACGGAGGCTTTTCTGTTTTAAGTGGAGACTTTAAGAAGATTGAAATGACAGCCGATGAGAAAAAGGAAACACTACGTCCAAACAAATTGGATAGACTCTATATGAGACGTCTTGATTTTCAGTTAGGACTAGTTTTCTGCTATTGAACATCTTAGGTCAAAAGATTAGCTGGATAGAGTGAACCTTGAAAGATATTTATTACTTTTGAGGTAAAGCTTGGTTTAGCTGAAAGGTATACGAACAGTCTGAATAATAAATAAAAATAGAACAATGAAATTCATGAAAAAAAATAGGCCAGATGTGATGATTATTATACTGCTTATTCTTTGGGGAATATATGAGATATTCGTAGTACCCTTTGAATATGATACTTTGGTATCTATTTTTGTTGGCTTTAATTTGGTGTATCTTTTTCCTTGGTGCTGTAAAGAAACAAGTGCTGAATATTTAAAGATAAGAAATGCTGCCTTACAATATGCTTTCACATTAATCATTGCAGTACTTTGTGCTTTAAAGATTGTCGGAGTTCTGTGTGAACGTATGTTTGATGTTGATGGTCTGAAAATGATATTTATTGGCGTCTTCTTTCAAAGTGTCTATTTCCTGATTGTTAAATTTAAACGTTCGAAGATACATGAAAGGTAATATTAAATTGGCATTATTCTTTGTTCTATTATTGGGACTCTTTACCATTCTTTTATGTACGGAAAGTAGTCGTTGGTTCTCGGCTTCCATTGCAATGATTTTCACAATGAGTGGTGTTTTTCTAGGGCAACTTATTAAGAACAGGAGAAAAAAGTAGTTAATAAACAGAGCGCTGTTTCATCCTTTTTCAAGATAAAACAGCGCTCTGCTTATTGATATTAACGCCTGTATGGCTCTCTTTTAGTACATCTGCTCCGCAGTCTCCATACATCGAATAACATCTTCCTTATTTCCACAGAAAGGACCGGATTTCTCGATCTTCAGCGTAGACATGGCGGCAGCAAACCGACCTGCTTCTTCGATGCTCGCACCCGATACCCGTTGATACAAATATCCGATAGTATAAGTATCTCCACAGCCGGTTGCATCTACTACTTGTCCGGGTTTATAAGCCGGAATGCGATAAAAATCCGTACCGTCGTAAATGAGAGACCCCATACTTCCTAAAGTGACTAATACTTCTTTCACTCCCCATTCGTGCAGTTTACGTGCGGCCTCATGCGGATCGGAAAGTCCTGTGAGCACTTCCATTTCGTGCTCATTTACTTTAAGGAAATGAATATATTGCAGAGCTTCCCGCTTGTCAGTCCAGTCTACCGGGTATACGTGCGTATCACGTACTTCACGCAGGTATCCTTGCGAATCGACAGCTATCAATCCTTTCCGGGATAACTCCTTAATCACTTCTAAAGAAAAATCATCTGCTAACAGCGAACCAAGATGATAAATTTCCGCCTCTATCTCCTGAAGCTGGGAAGCGGTGAAAGGATCGGCTTTAGCCAACACACGTTGTGTACGGTCATCCGGATTTTCTCCATAGATGTTCTCGAAGTATACAGAGTGCTGGCTGGGTAATGCGGTTACGCTGATGCCTATCCCGCGCAGCTGGTCTACTACTTTCATTTCCGTAGCGCCGACTGCTGTCACTAATGCATAATCTATGTCATTGAAATGGCGGATAGCGTGTGAACAATAGAAAGCTGTGCCTCCAGGCATATAGACTGTGCTTTGAGGAGTGACTACCTTATCCAAAGTGATATGGCCGATGCAGCAAAGTTGATGTTTCTTCATATATGTAATCAATTAAAAAGCCCCCAAGATATTTCTTGAAGGCTTTCTAGTTTATATAAATGTGTGCGGATGATAGGACTCGAACCTACACGCCTCACGGCACCAGATCCTAAGTCTGGCGCGGCTACCAATTACGCCACATCCGCATGCGTCGCTTTTTGTTTAGCGGTGCAAAGATAGGAAGATTTTCTGATTTGACAAATAATTAGGCAACAAAGTTACTCACTTAAGATTTCAAAAGCCTTTTCAATCAGTGTGTCCCTATGTTTAGATTGGTCATCCTCAGTCATATCGATAGCTATATCAGGCAAAATACCTTCTTCCAGCGGCTGCATATTTTTGTCGAAATGAGGACTGGCGGAGAAGCGGATGCTCCATCCGTTCGGCAGTTCCGATGTGAAAGGAAGTCCCGAACCGCCACCTGTCTGGTCACCGACCTGGATGATCTTGCCATTGTCTATGCTGCGCATCAGATTGACGAAATCATTGGTTGCACTGTAGCAACGGCGGTTGGTCAGTATAACGACTTTCTTCTGCCAGCGGATGCTGTTGGAAGGTTCCAGGTAGATCGGTTCCGGTTGGGAAAAGTCACTATGTCCTGTTCCCGTTTTATGCTGTATGAATCCGGTCAGGATTTTACTATTGGTAAATCGGGCGGCAATGCGGGAAGAATTAGTCAGATTACCTCCTCCGTTGTCGCGTACATCGATAATCAGTCCGTTGCAGGTTGCCAGATAGACAAGGATTTCATCCAGATTGCCATCGCCGACCCCGGAACTGAAACTTTCGTAGCGGATATATCCGATATTATTGTCGAATATTTTGTACTTCATCCCCGCCGATGTATAGTAGTCCTTGCTGGCACTGCCCAGGTAATACTGGTAAAGAATATCCTCCCGATAATTCCACGGATACCCCTGATACCATGCGTCGTAATAAGAGACACGCTTGGCAGATGAAAGATTGACATGACCGTCTTTCAGGATATAGAGCATCTCGCAGAGTTTATCGAAAAGGTCGTCATTGGACATACCCGGTACAATCAGTTTGCTGTATTTCTCATGAACCGCATCCCAGTCAATACCTTTCGAGTCCAGAAAGCAATACCGTTCGTCAATGATCTTCCATAGTTGCTCGAAGTTTCCTACGGGATCATCAGCGTAATCATCTTCTCCGATGCACCCCGTCTGTATCGGGAGGCAGCAGAGCAGTAAAAGTAGTTGTATAATTCTATTTCTCATTCTTAATCTTTCAGTTCTTGTCCATAAATTCTCCACTCTCCACTTCTCCTAGTACGCCCTCACCGACGGAGGCAGATTCGCTCCTTTTTTGTTGGAAACCCGATACAGGTCTTTCACAAATCCTACCATAAATACATGAGAGTAGGTATGTGTCTTGATTCCGTTAACATTGGATTGTTGCAAGTCTGCCAGATAACTGAAACGCATCTTGGTATATCCTATCGGCAGATCGACAGAAAGCATCTGACGGAGAGACGGTTGATTGTGGAGAGAGGTAAATTGGATAACTCCGCTGGAGTTGCCCAGTGAGAAGATTTCGTAATAAGACTGTCCGTAGTGCGGTGAGAACATAAGTCCGATCATCGGCACGTTGACCTGATAGCGGAGTACCATCGGATAGCGCTTGATTTTCAAATGCCAGATAGCCATTCCCGAAGCGTCCAGATTGACGTATGCCCGGGCAGAAGCCGGATTGTTCGAATTGCGGAGATTGTAGACAAATCCTCCGTTGACGTCAAACAGTCCTCCTGCCAGTAACTTGAAGTTCTCGGTGAGGCGGAACTGGTAATGGAGGCCATAGTTCCAGTTGACGAGTCCGGAGAAGGTATTGTTGTTGTCTGCGCGGTTGTGTGTATAGCCGACGTCTGCCTGAAAGAAGTTCTGCACAGAAACATTCCCGTCGAACAACTTTGTCATCCGGATCGTCTCGCGGGAAATACGGAAATCTATTCCTTTATATTCCTGAGGCGAAAGATAGGTGTCGAACACATTGGTAAATCCGACTCCGTACATGGTGGCACGTGTTACGTAGCGATGTGCTTGCAGACTGTCGGTCTGCGCCTGTAATCTTGTGCAGAGGGCGAACAGGAGGTATCCTGTCAGCCCTAAGTATAATAAGTTTTTCTTCATTGGCACATTGGGTATTTTTTACCGCATGTATACATTAGCTAAAACAGCTTCATCTGTCCCGTAATCTCATCGATGATGTCCCCTTCGCTCTTATCGCTGTCCGGGTCCAGATTTTCCGGTTCTTCTTCCGGTTGTTCCGGTTGTTCGTTAGTCGGTTCCGGGAAACGGGTCGGTTCAAGCTCGTTGATGGTATCCACCGTATAGGTAGTGATACGCTTTCCTTTTGCCTTGAAGCCTTTGACTGCGATAAATTCTTCCGCGTCAATCACCATCGCTTCACGGAAACTGTCGTGCCCACCGAATATGACTTCCAGACGAGGATAGTACTCATCAGTCAGCAGGATCAGACGGGTATTCTTGTTGTCTCCCAGATAGTTCTGCTTGCGGTTGGAGCCTTCAAAACAGAAACGTTTCAGATACGGATAGTTCTGTTGGTCGGCGTCATAAAGCGCGGCAGTCCATATCTTGTTCGGGTCGAACTTCTCGACGATGCTGACATTATCTTCGTAGTGGTTGCTCAAATCGAAATTAGTGGTGTAGAACTCGCCATTGTTGAGCACTACCAGAATGGTGTCGTCGCTTTGGAATTCTCCCAGATATTCACCCCGTCCGTCGTAGTTGAGTCGCAGGATATCGCGGTCAAACCAAACTTTTCGTCCTCCGAGGGTAGAGCCTCCTTTCTGTTTCAAGGTAATCTTATGCACTGGCAGTCGGGTGAGGATCACTCCCTGTGCCTGACGTCCCTTGATGCTGATTTCACTGAAATCACGTTCGAAGATGATGCGTCTTACACGCGGGTTCGGCTTTAATGTCACTTTGATGATTTCGGCCTCTCCGTTCGGGTTGGCGCTGAAATAAGTGATGCGTGAGTCCGGTGTTCCTTGCGTGACATCGTATTCACGGTCGCGAACCACACCTGTCACGGCAAAACGTTTGATATACGTCGTTCCTTCTTTGCCGTCCCGGTAAGTGATATTGTAGATGGTGCGTTTGTCATTCTTCTTGAAGACATTGACGTAAAGTATGTTTTTGCCCACAAACTTCTTGTCGGCTACCGGAGTGACGATATATTTACCATCCCGGAAGAAGACGATCACGTCATCGATATCCGAACAGTTGGCTACGAATTCGTCCTTCTTCAGTGCTGTTCCGATAAATCCTTCATCGCGGTTGATGTAGAGTTTCTCGTTGGCCTCTACCACTTTGGCGGCTTCGATGGTGTCGAAGTTGCGCAGTTCGGTACGGCGCGGGAAGTTCTTTCCGTATTTGTTTTTCAGCATCTGATACCAGTTTACGGTATAGTCTACGATGTGAGCGAGGTGATCGTCGATTTCGGCAATCTCTTCTTTCATACGGGCGATCAGTTCATCAGCTTTGTCGGTGTTGAACTTCAGGATGCGTCCCATCTTGATTTCCATCAGTTTGAGAATATCCTCTTTGGTCACTTCACGGATAAAGCTCGGGTAGAAAGGAGTCAGGCGGTCGTCGATATGTGCGCACGCGGCGTCCATGTCTTTGGATTGCTCGAACTCTTTGTCCTTATAGATGCGTTCTTCGATAAATATCTTTTCGAGGGAAGCGAAATGGAGTGATTCCAGTATTTCCCCTTTCTTGATTTCCAGTTCCTGTTTCAGCAGTCCCAGTGTGTTGTCTGCCGACTTTTTCAGTACCTTGCTGACGGTGAGGAAGTGAGGCTTGCTGTCATCAATCACACAGCAGTTGGGTGAGATGCTTACCTCGCAGTCGGTAAAGGCGTACAGCGCGTCGATCGTTTTGTCCGATGAAGTTCCGGGTGCCAGGTGTACCAGTATCTCTACGTTGGCGGCTGTGTTGTCGTCTACTTTGCGTATCTTGATTTTTCCTTTGTCAACAGCTTTCAGGATGGAGTCGATGACGGTAGAGGTGGTCTTACCATACGGAATCTCCGTGATGGCGAGTGTCTTGTTGTCCAGCTTGTTGATCTTGGCGCGTACTTTTACCGCTCCGCCGCGTTCTCCGTCATTGTATTTGGCTACGTCGATGGAACCGCCTGTCTGGAAGTCGGGATATAGCTGAAACGATTCTCCACGCAGATAGCTGATGGAGGCGTCGCAAAGTTCATTGAAGTTGTGAGGTAATATCTTGGATGAAAGTCCGACGGCGATACCTTCCACTCCCTGTGCCAGCAATAGCGGGAACTTCACGGGGAGGGTGACCGGTTCCTTGTTTCTGCCGTCGTAAGACAGCTTCCATTCGGTCGTCTTTGGATTGAATACGATATCCAGCGCAAACTTGGAAAGGCGTGCCTCGATATAACGGGGAGCTGCCGCACCGTCACCGGTGAGTATATTACCCCAGTTACCCTGACAGTCTATCAGCAGGTCTTTCTGCCCCAGCTGTACCAGTGCATCGCCGATAGAAGCATCACCGTGCGGATGGAACTGCATGGTGTGTCCCACAATATTTGCCACTTTGTTATACCGCCCGTCGTCCAGACGTTTCATGGAATGTAGAATACGTCGTTGTACAGGCTTCAAACCGTCATTGATGTGGGGAACGGCACGTTCCAGAATCACATAAGAAGCATAGTCCAGAAACCAATTCTGGTACATGCCTGTTAACTGATGCTTTACGTTTTCGTCCCGCGCGTCCGCCGGTTTGTAGTCTGAATGTCCTTCCGTTATCTCGTTGATTTCGTCACTCATATATCAATCTTCGCTTTGCTTTAACAACAAATTTTCTTCTATCCATCAAAAAAGGAGGATGTGCACGCAAAAATACGAAATAAATTCAATATGAGGACGAAAAGAACTCACGTTTTTTATGATGCTGACAGCTTCAGTAATCCTTTGTTTTCTTGTGTAAACTTCCCGAAGACTTGACAAAGCCCTTTTTATGTTGTATATTTGTAGTCGGCTATCCAGCTTTAATTAAAACCTGAACCAATGAAAAAAGAATTGTTTTTTGCTGCATCTGATAGGAAGTATATGCCTTTAATTTGGTATGATATACTGACAATATAAAGAACGGAAGTCTGAAAAAACAGACTCTGTGAGACTCATTTATCATTGATGGGCTGCGAACTCTTAGCGGGTTTGCAGCCTTTTTTGTTGCATAAAATTAAAGATTAATCTTTGAAAAGGGGAATTTGAGTTTATAATAAACTGGGGGGACGTTTATAATAAACGATGCAGGAATTTATTAGAAACGTTTGTCTGGTTTATAAATAAAAGGTTGAAGTTTTTCATGGGAGCTTGGTCGGGGTGTTGCAGTATCTCTGCCACGGATGTGCTTATATGGTGAAATATGATAACATAAACTCTGTTCGCTTTATGATACAAAGAAGGAGCGTGTGTCAGAGTCAATAGTAACAAAATTCTCCTCCTTCAGGAAGGAGGAGTCCCCGTAGGGGGAGGTGGTAGGTGAATACATAAACTATTGATATTCAATTGTACAGTACACCTACCACCCCGGCTTTCAGCCACCCTTCCTTCCCGAAGGAGGGGAGTTTAGTTACTTTTGACATACCCTCCAACAAAACTATAACCTAATGAAAAAACGAGGAAGAGAAGGGCGGGGTTATACCCGTATTTCCCAACCTTTTTCGTATTCTCTGCCCCAGAGCTTGTTAGCTTCCAGATCATTCAGAATACGTCCGCTTCCCGGATCAATATCTAAAGAATGACCTACACGCTGCGCGATATTGCCTAACTGTACTAACTGAGTACTGATGCAGGCATCTACAATGCCGGAATTCAGCTTACCACCTTTGCGGATGGCGTCAAACCAGTTTTCGAAGTGATAAGCATCCAGCTTTTCCGATGGATTTAGCAAATTACCAGTTTCAAACTTCAAGTTACTTTTTACATCTTTGATTACTTTCCCTTGTAAGTCTGTTATTTTGTACTCATTGCCTCCACTGATGAAAAGGGTGCCTGTTTCTCCGTAGAAAGCGGTACCTACTCCGTATCCGTCTACCGGTGTGCTGTTGCAACTACGCCCTTCCCAAGAGCAGGATGCTTCGTCGCCGAACTGGAAAGTGATGAGTTGTGTATCCGGAGTTTGCCAGTCGTCCTGAAAGCGATAACGTCCTCCGACAGAATCTACCTTTGTCGGATAATCAACGCCCAGCCCCCAACGGAGGATATCAACGAAATGAGTTCCGTTATTCAATGCTTCACCGGTACCCCAGTTCCAGAACCAGTGCCAGTTATAATGAATATAATTGTCTTTAAAATTGGGTACCCGTGGTGCAGGACCTTGCCATAAATCCCAGTCCAGATAGTCGGGTACAGGAACCACTTTTCCTGTGCCTATGGAAGGACGGTTGTTGACATACCAGGACTTGGCATATCTCACTTTCCCGATTGCCCCAGACTTAATCTCTTCTATTGCTTTGATAACGTTCGGCCACGAACGGCGCTGGTTGCCGACTTGGACAATCCGGTTATATTTAAGCGTCGCCCTGACTAACATTTCATTCTCTGCCGGATTGTGGCTGGTCGGTTTCTCCAGATAAACATGCTTTCCTGCTTGCATAGCCATAATGGCTGCTTTGGCATGCCAGTGGTCAGGCGTGGCAATGACTACTGCCTCAAAATCATCCGATTCCAGCATTTTGCGGATATCTTTTTCTCCTTTAGGAGTGCGTCCGCTTATTTTATGAATATCTGCCTGACATCTTTCAAGTGCTCTTGAATCAACATCACAAAGGTAAGTAACTTCACAACCTTTCATCTTGGCAAATCCTTGTGCCAAGGCATTACCTCTGGAGTTTACACCAATGACTCCGATTCGTATTTTTTCGTTCGCACCCAGGATTTCCTGATAACTATTTGAACCGAAGCCGGGAATAATGCTTCCCAAGGAAAGGGCGGCCGTGCCTGCAACTGTTTTTTTGATAAAATCTCTTCTTGTTGTCATAGTGTTTATTTTTCCTCAAAGTTAAGCCGTTATTAACTGATATCAGACTTCTTTTCCGTCAATCAATCTTCAAAAAACGTAAAGCTGTTACTTCTTTTTTCGAAGGAGATGACGTAACCCGATAATGAGTATACGCGGAATCCATAGTATGAAATAGATGAAAAAACTGATAACGAGCACATACCCCAGTTGAGTGAATATTTCAATCCACGGACGTGTATAGACAAGGATTGCAATAATATTGATTGCAAAAGAGAGAAGAAAGCATATCAGATAAATGTTTCTTTCCCTTTTAATTTTTTGGGAGGTGATGATGATATCTTTCATAATTTAAAATTTCATATATGGTATTTTATATTCGTCGGGGAAAAGGATATGTCGCTCTTCCTCCATTGCTTGATTGCCAAGCAGGCAAAGTACGGTGGAGCAATAGGCTTCTTCTACCACATTTTGTGCTTTTTCTCCAGTGATACATGATTGGCAGAAAGAAGAGAGAATGATATCGGAACCATCTTTGTCGGCTCCGATCATGCTCAGCCCGTTGTTGACGTTAATGTCTCCTTCAATAACAAAATGTGGCGTGTATTCCATTTTTGTTTCCGGTCTCCAACTGGGTCCGGCTGTCGGGATAGCAGCGAATACTTTATCCTTAACCTGTCCGATAAGTTGCCGGATGCCCGATGTTGAATGGTCCTCTTCCAGATAATAGATACCTTTTGCCATTTCCATAGTACCTTTGTGCCCGAGGATCTGGTCTTCCATACCGTTGAACTTATTGGAAATCAACGATTCGTAGGCAATCTTGGTTCCGTCGGAGTATCGGTAAGTCACATTTACGCTATCGTATACTTCGCGACCGTCTTTCCAGTAGACGATGTCTCCCATACCGATGATGCTTACCGGCATTCTTTTAGCTGCCCAGTTGCATACTTCCAGTTGGTGACAGGCCAGTTCGGTCATTAATCCGCCTGAGCTTTCTTTGTACAATCGCCAGTTGATTTGATGTTCCAGTTCCGGTGAGGGGACGGGACGGCGCCAGTCTGCATTTCTGAACCAATGGCAGCGCATTCCTACCACATCTCCGATGAGTCCGGAATGAATCATTTGCATTCCTTTGATATACTTCTCGTCATACATGCGCTGCATACAGAAGTAGAGAACCTGGTTGGTCGTTTGATAGGCATCATATATAGCTTTGCATTCGTCTAAAGTCCGTGCCATGGCTTTTTCACAGAATACGTGTTTGCCGGCTGCCAGGGCATCCAGTACAATGGGAGCATGCCAGTTCAACGGAGTAGAGATAATTACGCCGTCAATATCTGCCGATTCCAAAAGCTTCCGGTAGTCAGTGTATGCTTTGGCACCCGGACATAACTCTACTGCTTGTTGGAGGTTAGGAGCATAATTGTCACAAACGGCAACAATCCGGGCATGGGGAATCTCTTTTAGATTGTGGATATGATACTGTCCCCTGGAACCAGTACCGATCAAAGCGATCCGGGCTTTCTCGTTGCGGATTTCTTTAAGTTTTTCGGGTGTGCAGGAAGACAGCCAGGGTGTGCTTGCCAGCAGTGCAGTTCCTCCTGCGATATATCCCAGACTTTTGATGAATTGTCTGAGATTCAAATCGACTCCTTTTTCTATTTTGTTTCTCATATTTTATAGAGTATATATAGTTCCTTTTATATGTTTGAAGTTCTCGTTGATCTGTTCCCGTTGTTGGTCGTCGGCAATCATCCAGACTGTACTGAGTATTTCTGCATCCAGCGGATTGTCTGATAAGATACTCGTAACTTTTTTTTGTTCGTTGTAGATTCCTGTAAGCGGATTTATAATATGTCCGGTGTACTGTTCCGTATTCCCGGAAGTGGACAACGTATTGTCAGTAAGGCAGAATTCGTCAAGAGTTTGTTGAGTGTAAGGATTCTGCAAACTGACTTTCCAGCAGTCTCCATAAGGATGGTGTCCTATTCCCATAATCGAACTGTTGCCAAAATCGACGAAAGCATTCTCTATATTTCCCCGCAAGAGGATTTCTTGAATCTTTTTTAAGGCGTATCCCTTCGCGAAACCTCCAAAATCAAGTGTTACGGAAAAGTTGCTAAAAGAGATATGGTGATTGCCGTGAATTTGTATTTGTGAGAAATCGTTTAATGTGATGTCGAAAAGATGAAGAGTCTTTTCATAATAATATTGGCATGACCGTAGGATATCTTCCAATTCCGCACTGACAGAAACTGAATCTTGTTGTGTATGGCTGTTTAGCTTTGATACTTCACTTGTGGCATCAAATCGATTCAACATCTTATCCAACCTTTCTAACTCGTCGGTAATATGTGCCCAAAGCATGTTTAGTAGGGGAAGGTTGGAGTGAATCATCAGGATATCAAGACGTGTCCCCATAACATGAGGAATGAATCCATGAAACATGGATTCATCTGCATAATATTTTATTTCACTTCTTAACACGTGTCTGCGGCCTTTCTTATTTCTCTTTCTTTGCCAGCTCTACAGCTGTAGTGGTGATATAATATTTAGATATTGTATTCTCGTTTTCCCATTCCGGCATATTTTTATCATGCAAATAGCCAAGGAATGCTTCTGCTACTTTACTGAAGTGAGCTTCATGTCCCAGTCTGTCCGCCTGTGGAATATCAATCAGATAAAGTCCTTCATTCATTTTTTTGACGGATAGGAACGGATAGGTCGCTTGCAGTTGTTTGATTGCCTTTTGCAACTGGCTCTCAAATTCAGAGTGATCAGAGCCTGCGGCTCTTTGGATGTAGAGTTGTTTCACAAAACCACTTTCTTTGTCCTGAATTGTTTTCAATGTAGCCTTACTTCCTTTCTTAAGGGAGGTAAAAGTGTCGCCGCCATCACTTGGAGGTGTGTAATTCCAGATAACCTTCATGCCTATATGAATCCCCTTTACGGTGTAATTTAGGCTACCATTCGCTAAAACCTCCAGCACATTATTCTTGATATATTTGTTTAAGAAGGCGGGGAAGGTGTCAGCCTGCGTCGACTGCGAAAATTCAGGTAATGTAATGCGGGTAGGCCAGTGTCTGGCTTCCAATACTTCTACATCTGACTGATAACGGATGGTTTCGTTGGGGAAACATTGCCAGTTGACCAAATCGATAAGGTGAGTGGTTACATCCGCAATGCCTTCTCCTTGTTGTTCTGTGTCATAATACCATACCGGACGAATCAGTGGCTTGCCTGATACATTCTTAAAGAAATGATGAACACTTTCCATAGAAACAGACGGATCATTCAAAGACCCTTTTTGCAATTCACCAAAAAGATCCGGATTGTTCAGCAATGCTTTTTCGATGATATTCAGGATGTCATATCGTTCAGTCATCAAGTCGTAAAGGAGCAAATTCCTTTCCTGTGCCAATTGATATGCTTGAATCAATAAGCCGAAATCCTTCTTGTTAATGGCCAGAGGCTTGTCGGAAAGCACATTGTATCCTGCTTTGATAGCTTCCAGAATATAGTTTGTTTTTTTCTGGTTGTTTCCGGCAAGCACGACTACATCTCCTTGACGGTCGGAAAGCATCCTGGAAAGATAATCGCCCCCAATATATATTTCTTCTTTCCAGGATGTGGGATTCTCCGCCCGTTGATTATAACTATTTATGTCGTTCAGATATTGTTTGACTTCCGCTCCTTCGGGAGCATATACCCGAATTGTGTCGTTCACTGAGGCCAGCGGATTCTTTTGCAACAGACTGGCATGAAAATGTCCTGGGTCGAGGACCACTAATTTTACGTTTGGGTTCATATCTTTGTCATGGTTGTTGTTTGCCTGCTTTTTGGAAAAAGAACAGGAAGCAACTATTAATGAGATGGTCAGAATCCCGATGTGTCTGTATGTGTACCTCATGTGCTATCTTTATTTGTAGGTTTTAATTAGCTTCTGTGCATCTTTCAGCCCTTCTCGGTATGCTTCTTCCATGCTGACTATTCTTCCATTCTGTTCTTTGCTCATATTGGAAGCTTTCATAAAAGTGAATATCTCAATTGTTTCTTCTTTGGAGATCGGAGCAACTCCGGTCTTGAAAAAAGTGAGTATTTGATCGAGTAATACTTTGTAACCTTCATATCCTCCCGCTGCGATTGCACCTTTTGGAGTGTAAGCTGTGCCGCCATAAATGGCCGGACCTTCTTTGATTCCTCTGAAAGTGCCTATCCGTCCGTCTTTCCAACGACCTACCACTACATCAGCATCTTTGGAAGACATACGGTTGACTGACTCGCAACCCGTTCCCATAAGAGTATATAGTGTTTCTACTCCGTGAATGCCATAAAAACCGAAGTCGGGATGAGTCGGTTCTACCTTGTGCGGAGAGTAACAGTCCGCTCCCAGAATTTTACCAAACTCTTCGTTTCTCAGTTTTTGGTTTTGTGGAGAATATCTGAGTGCAGAAGAAGAAAAGATAGGAACCTTGTATTTCTCCGCCATTTCGTAAATGGCAATAGCTTGTCCCAATGTCGCTCCAATAGGCTTGTCGATATAGCATATTTTCTCGGATTTGAATACTTCCATAGCTTGTTCAAGGTGGATTCTACCATCGTTTGTTTCAAGCATGACACAATCTACCTTGTCAAGCAATTCTGCTATGGAAGATGTAATCTCCACACCATGTTTCTTGACCTCTTCTATATATCCGGGAATTCGTTCGTAACTGGACTGGATAGTCTTTGAACCATAAGGGTAAGCTGCTACGACTTCGAACTCCTTGACAAACTTATCGTCAGAGTCTCCGTTCAGTAGCTCGGTGAAAGCTGTAGAATGGGAAGTATCGAGTCCGATAATTCCTATTTTAATTACATCCTGTGCATACAGTCTGAAGCTGACAGACAAGAAAGCAAGGAGGATAAATAAGATATTTTTCATATGTATTTATAAGTTTATTCGTTCTGCACTTTCAGGATCCAAATATAAACAAGAATTTTCTTTTTTGCGTAATATACTGGCCGGACATTTTTCGGAAATTTCTCCATAAAGGGTATTATATACTGCATTGGCTTTATTTTTAAAAGGTACAATGCAGAACATCCAGTCTGCTTTTAATAAGGCTGGAATGGTAAGAGTCAGTGCTTTGGCAGGGACAAGGTCGAATGTCTCAAAGCATTTTTCATTCACTTGTTGCTGGCGACATATCGGGTCGAGTTCTACTACTTTAACTAATTGGGAGTCATTGAAATTGGCTACATCCGGATCATTGAATGCAATATGACCGTTTTCTCCAATTCCCAGACAGACAATATCGACTGGATGGCGAAGCAGCAATTCGGAATAACGTTTGCATTCTTCTTCAAGGTTTTCTGCTTGTCCGTTCAAGTAGTTTACAGTCTTGAACGGGACTTTGTCGAAGATACGCTGCCGGAGAAAATTTCCGAAACTCTGTGGAGCTTCCGCATGAATACCGATATATTCATCCATGTGGAAAGCGTTGATTCTGGTCCAGTCAATCTGTTTACTGTGAATCAGATGACTTAAAAATTCATTTTGTGAAGGGGCTGCTGCAAAAATCATATTGATTTCAGCCTTTTCTTTTAGAAGTTCGCATATTTTGTTAGTAACTTCTGTTGCAGCACATTTTCCCATCTGTTGGATAGAAGGGAACATTTTGACTGTTAATAGATCTTGTTGAAACAGGTATGTTTCATTGATTGTAGATAACATGGCCTTCTGATATAGTTGTTGTTATGTTAATTTGATTGTCGAAAATGACGATGTCGGCATCTTTACCTTCCTCCAGAGAACCCTTCTGAGCATCCACATGCAGAATGCGGGCGGGGGTAAGGGTTATCATTCGGATAGCATCGATTAGGGGTATGCCGGCTATATTTATCATGGTTCTTACCAAACGATCGGCGGTAGCTACGCTTCCGGCGAATGCCGAACGGTCGGGAAGCTTGGCTACTCCATCTTCAATAATAACTTTCTGACCGTTGGTCAGGCTGCCCAATATGGATTCACCGTCCGGCATTCCCGCACCTCGCATGGCATCTGTGCAAAGTGCTGTTTTATCGGCCCCCTTGAACTTATATACAAATTGTAGTAAAGGTTTGGGCAGATGAATGCCGTCCGCAATGATTTCTACTGTCATATCATCAATCAGATAGGCTGCCTCTACTACACCTGCATAGCGATAGGCATTTCTACGGGTGATGGTTGACATAGCTGAATATAAATGAGTGATATGGGTATATCCTGCTTCGTATGCTTTTACCACTTCTTCATAAATGGCATCGGTATGTGCGATAGATGGGAGGATGTGACAACTTTTGAGCTTTTCCCCCAGTTCGACTGCTCCTGCCAGTTCCGGCGCAATGCTCCATCGTACAATATCTTGTGAGGCTTCCAGTATTGCGTTATATTCATCCGGCCGGGGCGTTTTCAAATGGTTGGGGTCTTGTGCTCCGCACTGCTTAGGTGAGAAATAAGGACCTTCCAGATGCAGCCCGATAAATTGGGCCCCTTTTTTATTAAGGCTTTTGGCTTTTTGATAAACGGCAAAGGTAGTCATTAGCTCTTCGTTTGTGCTGGTCAGTGTCGTAGGTACCATGGCTGTTGTTCCATATTTGGCATGAGTTTCTGCTACTCCCAGAAAAGCTTCTACGGTTCCATCCATAAAGTCGTGACCTCCGCCACCGTGAATATGTATATCGATAAATCCTGGGGAGACATATTGTTGGTTGGCATCTATGATCCGGTCGTCAGCTTGAGGAATATATGCTTCGGACGATACAATATGTTCTATCTTACCATTCCGGCAAACCATTGTTTTATTGGTTTCAATGCCGGTAGGGAGTATTAGCTTCCCATTGATAATAATTAGTCTTTCCATTTTTTTTATTTTTAATGTCTTACGTTTAATCCTATCTCCAGGAATTGATTTTATGCCCTTTGATGGCAAAGAACACCAGATAGATAAAACAAGGAATAAGTACCCAGTAACCGATACGCAAACTGTACTGATCGGCAAAGTGACCATATACCAAAGGTAAGATGGCATTGCCGCATAATCCCATAATCAGCAGAGAGGAACCGGTTTTGGTGAATTTGCCTAATCCATGAATGGAAAGAGGCCATATTCCTGCATAGATAAGAGCGTTGGGAAAACCTAAAGCATTCAGGAAGAAGATGGAGGCATTGGCTTGATGACCGAACAATGTCATATCAAAGTCTGCCCATACCACTCCGAATGAGAGAGCCAAACCTAGTAATGTACACCCTATTAGTGCATTTTTCTGAGAAATGTATTTGGGGATAAGGATGATACCAAGTATATATCCTATCATTGTGCATCCCAGTGTGTAAGAAGGGAATACTTTTGCTTCCAGCAAATCCATTCCCATAGAGTTGGCGTAATTGATTATAGTGTCAATGGCTATAACCTGTGTGCCTACATGAAAGAAAATGGCCAATGCACCTAATATAAGGTATGGAAAGTCGAGAATGCTTTTTTTGCCAGTATGTTTATTGTCCTGTTCATCAGTGGCATTCTGCTCGTCAGTATTTATTTCCGGTAATACGGAGTAGCGGATGCCGATACCTGTCAACAGTAAGATAATGCCTAGAATGCTGTATGGGATAATGACACGTTGTATCAATTCATTGAGCATGGCGTTCTTTGTTGCTTCGTCCAGCGCACCGGATTCAATCAATGCAAAGAGTTCACTGTCGTTTGCTTTCAGAATAAGGGCAGCGAATATGAGCGGGGAGATAATTCCTGCCACTTTATTGCAGATTCCCATGATGCTGATACGTCGTGCTGCACTATCTATCGGACCGATAATGGTGACATAGGGATTGGCGGCTGTCTGCAAAATAGCCAGGCCGGTGCCAATAGAAAACAAGCCGATGAGAAATATCTCAAATTGACGTGCCAAAGCCGCCGGGACAAAGATAAAAGCTCCCAAAGCAGTCAGCATAAAGCCATACATGATTCCTTTTTTAAATCCTACTTTCTTTAATAGAATGCCCGAAGGAATGGCCATGACAAAGTATGCTATATAGAAAGCAAAGGCTACAAAATAGGATTCAAAATGGGTAAGCTCGCAAGAAATACGGAAGTATGGAATCAGTATGGAATTGACCCATGATACGAATCCGAATATAAAAAACATACCGGCTAGAATAGCCAGGGATATATAATAAGTTTTTTTTCTTGCCGAAGGTTGATTGTTTCCCATAAATTGGTCTTTTATAGTATGTACTTATGTAATTGATTAAACAAAGTTACTACAAAAAAGTGAAATGCGGAAAGTTATAGTGATAGAATTGAGTT
>NZ_JAHQUN010000035.1:0-59076 GCF_019052485.1 Bacteroides sp. MSK.20.82 | reverse complement strand
TCCCGTCCGACTTAGCCACCACACGATTATTGCCCAAATGGTCCTGCAAATAGAAATAGTAAGTACCATTCTCAATGTAACCACCATCCACCAATATACGCTTTAAAGAACCATTCTCATAAATCATATTACCGACATAATCAGTACGATTCTCTGCGGAAGATTTATGAATGACGGATAGCTTCTTTCCATCGGCAGAATAAATATACTCATGAGTAGATTTGTTTGTGTCATTGAAAGTAATCCGTTTTGGCAAATTTAATAAATTGTATTGAATATCAGCTATACTTTTATTTAAATCTTTAATCAGATTACCATTTTCATCATAGAGGTATTCCACATCCTGATTCGTGCCATTCCTGAAATCCATAGATGATGCCGGAAGATTTGAATCTGACGCAGTATCTTCAACCTTTATTAACTGATTACCACGGTAATTTAGAGTTAAGTTATCAATTACTCCATAGGCAGCATTCTGATTCCCGGAACGCATCAGAGAGACTATATTACCCTGCTTGTCATAACTATAAGAAGTGTTGAAGTTATGATTGCGAATATTATTCTCAAGATAGTCCGCATGGAGCAAACGGGAAAGATTGTCATAAGAAAAATCATAACCACGCTTTTTATCGCCATTTACATTCCAATCCATACCGGAGATATTACCATTATAATAATGAGTATTTGTTTGGTTGGGACGGGCGTCATTATAATATAATGTCTCACTGAACAGAGGACAGCTGATCGATTCAGTCCATGAACGGAGATTATAAGTATAACTCGTATGAAGATTGGCTTGACCATTACGCCTGTTACGTTGCAGACGTCCCAGTTCATCATATTCATTATTGACAAGAGTCATTACCGGTCCATTATTCAAACGATGCGTAGTGGTTTGCAGCCGGTCCGCATAATCATAGGTATATGAGTAGAGTTCGGTCTGGGTCGTTTTGCCGGTAGCCGAATGGATATGTTTATGCTTTGTCGGCTGACCGATAAAGTTATAAGCCATATAGTCTTTTTCGACTCCACCATTCAGGTGACTGCCTGACTTGCTTTGTATTACCCTGTCGTGATCATCATAATACATCACGGTATAAAGATAAGATTGCCCTTTCTCATCAAGACACGCTGTCAGGCTACCCGTAAGTATATCTTGAGAACTTGCCGAATAACGTTTGCCAAAGCCTTCCGTCTCTGCACTAGCATCATAACAAACGCCGGCATCTGTGAAAATCGGAAAACCGTTTCTACCCAAGAAAGAGTAATCATCATAATACTTGACTGAAAGCAAGCCGGGAGAAGTCAAAGTAAGCCCCGACAGGCTATAACCTTTATATGGTCCACTGCCGATAGCAGCAGTAGAACCGGAATACCAGGAGGCATTGACGACGGAAGAAAGTAACGGATCGGAAAAAGGATCCAGTACATTCCTGCAAATGCCCGAAAAACATTCACGTCCAAACATATCCGGAATGCTGAACGACCATTCGCCACGACTATGCTGATTGCCGTCCTGAGAAAAAATCAGCCGCCTTCCCTTGTCATAGATATAAAAAGACCAGCTGCAGCCCGGCAGTTTCTTGGCTATCTGAAGTTTACGGCTATCATATTTGTACAAAAAGGCATATTGCAGAAGCGTTGCATCCGTATTACTTTTCCAGCTTGTAGTGCTGCCGCTGCCGAGTATGGAAGCAGCAGCCGGAGGAAGCACCGCTACCCGATTGCCAAAATCATCATATATATAATAAGTATCATACAGCTCCTTGTTCCCTCCGGTCTGCATGATCTGACGAGTCAAGACAACCTGTCCCAGTTTGTCTTTGAACTCGAAAGACGGATTCCCATCTTCGTCTGCCATACGGGTAACATAAAGTTGTCCCGTTGCATAATTACCGATGCGACTGATTTGCATAACAGTATCACTTGCATTCGTTGCAGTGAAATGAATGCAGTTTAATGTATCCGTACCTGCTATATTGGTCAGGTAGTCACTTTTCACACTATGATGATTATCCTGCCAGTCTTGTCCGGGACCGTATTGTTCCAGCATACGATCCAGCGGAGAGGCTTCATATACCGGACGAGAGTAAGGAGCATTATCACCATACGTGGCTGTCGCCTTAGTTTTTACCACATCAGGAAGAATGAACTTTCCTCCGTTATTTGGGAATATAACAGGCAACCATTCTCTGGAGGTACGCCCTTGGGGATCATATTCCTGATACATCACCATGTTATTATTATTATTATGAGAGTATCTCAAGACAGATTGCTCCAAACGTCCCAAACCATCATAATAGTCTATCTTATCCTGCCATGCAACTCCCGTCTCTTGAGTGTATGTACGTGTAGCTATATGGTTCTTGTCAGCAGACAATAATTCCATCCATGAATTATTTGTCTGGGCATTACTTTCTCCGGAGAGTAATGCGCCAATAAACATACAATATAAAATCTTCTTCATATCTAATTGCATTTTAAAATTAATAAGTAAACGGATATCCACCTATAACATAAGTATCCTCATAACCCATATAATCTCCCATGTTATAATTTATATCAAAAGCATAAGGAGTGGATTTTATAGAAGGTACTTCGTTGGCCCAGTGATTATCTTGAGGTGCAACACGAGCGTTTCGATAATATCTTCTAGGAATATAAACTTTAGCCGGTTCATAATCGTTAAGGACATCTCCTGTATCCGCAATCTTGCGACTGGGTGGTATTTCATAATAATCAGTAACAATACTTCCTTGAACTCCCCAATCAAAGGTCAGGAAATAATCTTTTTCAAATGGATTATAAACAGATATGATTATGTTAGAATTACATTCCGCATGTTCGTTAGCATATTGTTGCCCATTATTTTGCATATCGATATAGGCTTTCTGATTGGCATCTTCCTGTGATAAAGTTGAGCTATATTTCTTTGCAGGCACTACATAATTAATAGATTCTCCTCTTTCTCCTAAAGATGCGTCACAAGTATTCCGGGTAAAAGTTTCTCTGATTTCCTTATTATAATAAGTCACTTCAGGTTCTACGGATTGATTCTGATAAAAATAATCATATTTTTTAATGACATTCATATCATTATCCATCACAGATACCAGCCTGCTAAAGTCATCATACCTATAAGCCTCCGTTACGCCCCTTTCATTAGTCGTGCTTCTTAATCCTATGAGGGGATAATAGCCATATGTAGTTATCGAAGCATCCTTAGGATATACACGGACATCATCTATAGGATATACTCCTTCATTTATTGAATCTCGGCCGTTAACAAAATCATGCTTCATATATTCCCACTTTCCATTCTTAAAAACCTGATAATCTATCACATATTCCCTTTCCGGATTAGTTGCTAAAGAAACCGTATAAGGACCGATACAACTATTACTACTATGATATCCGAAAGAAGCAGGACGTAAATGAGTGGTTTCAAAGTTTTCATAGAATACATCATCTGCACCACTTGTTTCGGGGGCAATACTTTTTCTTGTCCAATAGGAGAAATGAATATCCCCATCATATACACTTGTCGAAGATTCTTTACACGCATCAGTACTGAGAATACTAAATGTATGATAACCGGCCGAGACATAAAATGTAGCACTGTACGTATAGGCATTTTGATAGTCAGTCCAGGGCCTGCCCATCTGATCAGAGCTTCTCACCTGGACCAGATTGAAAGCCTTATTGTCAAGATGTCCTGACACATACCAGTTAAATCCCAATGCTCCGGAAAGGACTATTTCAACATCCCCTGCTTTTGATGTATAAAAATTATATGATTCTACATTAGACGACAATGAGTTGTATTTCAGCTTTACATACTTAGTTGTTCTCTCATCTCTGTATTGAGGAACAGACTTGAAAGTATTCCGGGCATTTACAACTTTAGCTACTGGATATTGTCCATTGTATCCCCAGATATAGGCTGTATTTATGCCAGTCTTATCCACTACATTAGTCGGATTACCATACGAGTCATAATCAAGATATTCCATCTCAAGCGCACATCGGTTGTCCATAGAATATTGAGTTGAGTTCAACAGTTTAAAGGAAGAGTAATTACTTAACGGCACATCGCTCTCCAACTTATACTGCTTATCCTGAACAGCGAACTTATCAGACTGTTTGTATGTCATCACTTCTGCCGAAGTGACTTTCCCATTCCGCTTAACAACCGTTTCTACAGGATAAGACAACAATCCTTGCGTTCTCATTGTATCATAAATTTTTAATGGAGAACCAGAGGAGATAAAACCGGAATTGCTACTATCATACTCTTCCATCAAATCAGAAAGATATTTGGATCTTGTTTCCAGTATGCTGTTATCATTCGGATTGTTAGTATACTTTTTCGTAGCCGTCAGCAAGCGATATTTATTGTATTCATATTCTTCCGTCTCGTTTATATTGCCATAATCGGTATAGAGAATCGTTTCTTTCTTTTGCAAGAAAGGGAAATAGGTATATATCTTGTTGGCACTGACTCGTATAGGAAGAGTATTCATAAGTGCATAGCGCTCAATCGTTTTAAGATAATCTGATAAATCCGAATGATAGGTATAAGCTTCCTTCTTTATCAATTTCTGTGACGCATTATAATAGTCTGCAGATCTCAAAAGACCACGATCAAGCTTTCTCGATGTGTATTTGTTATACATATCGTTATTCATTCCTAAAGTAAATGCAGCTGTAGAAGGCTCGTCTTGCACCCGGTCATAATTTGTAAAAGAATAAATAGTCTTTGAGCCATCAGATCGTTTTTCTACCACCCTAGAATATCCCATATGAAAGCCGTCTGACCAGTTTATATTAGTGGTAGCTTTATTACTATAAGAATACGGTCCCTTTAAATGTGTATATTTGAAGTCATAATCAACAGTACCAGTATCACTTGTGACATACCAGGGAACAACTGACAGAATACCACTGGAAGAGTTATCTTCATTTTGATATAAATATTCTTTCGTTATCTTTTCGGATAAGTCCTTATAATTCGAATAAGTAATTCTTTTTACCCGCACTCCACCTGCCGTTCCATTTTCCTGCTTTAATCCGAATGGATATTGTGTAGATATTCTTGAATAACTATGCAATTCATATTCCAGCCCTACTTTCCCTCCTGTAGGGTAGATTATTCCTTCCAGAATTTCAGCTTTCACATAAGTCGGATCTGGTTGTCTGTAATTATAAAGAGCATCAAAGCGTTGCGAGTTTATCAGAGAAAGATACTTCTTACCATTATAATATCCCCAATTGTCGGTTAACATCTGATTAAAAGCCGGTAATTTCAACGCATTATATTGAAATTTATATTTCTCAGTATTGTTGACCAATAAAGAGTCAAGTTTCAGCCGTTCGCCAGGTTGATTTGTATAGTAGAACTTTATATTTCCTGTTGTCGCTTTAATTTCATCCAACTTATAGGAATAGGCTTTCTCTTTTATTTTATCAATAACAGCTCCATAGTTGTCTTTTAAAAATAATTTCTGCTGGTCATAGAAACCATCCGTCACCAAATCGTTCCTTTTTGAGGAAACAAACTCCAGTTCATCTCCATTACTAGCCTTGATACCTGTCAACAGAGACGGATAAACTATATCATATTTCTTATCTACTAATAGCAAAAACTGAGGATCAACAGTAGAAGGAAGATTATAAAAAGCGGGAATCGTATTCGATTTAAGATTCTCACCGGAAAATTTAATTGTAGAAATATTATGATGATCCAATCTTTCTACTATGTTCACATGCTCCTTATCATAATTAAAAATGATATTTTCCTGATTAGGTAATATTATTTTCTTGATATGCCAAGTGGATGCTGTACCTAGTAAACTGGAGTGAAAACTATCCCAAATCATGCTATGGCTCCCTATCTGATCACCATATACATTATAGTGACTATCATAATCAGGATCTTCAGAATACGTACAAGACAGATCAATACAATTAATATCTCCACCAAAGATATAGGTGACTCCTTCCGAATCAACAATTGTTATTTCCGTAATCAACACAGGTCTTGACTCGATATACAGCTTGGGATGATATGTTTTGTTTAGATGAATATTAGTCCATTCCGTTTCTGCAAGTAACACATCAGGGATTTTGCCAATTTTTACATCCTTCACTTTAAAGCATTGACTATTTTGTGATGAGATTCTTGTTTGTATTTCTCCTTCCTTATCTTTATACATATAAAAGGAAGCATTTATTTTCCCTATACTTATTACAAATTCATCCAAGTCGGGCTCATGAAGATAATCTTCATTATAAATGAAAGGATTGTAATATTTATTTAAATTATACTCCTGATTCCAGTTCGTATTACTAGTCCTGTCCATATATTCATTAAACGTATAGGCTTCATCAATCATACCATTAGCGACTCTGTATATTTGCCCGCCAGTAACAGACCATCCTAGTCCCACATTGCCAACGGGTAGATCGACTTTGTTGCCTTCCGAATTATACAGTAACTGTATGTCATACGAATAATTTTTAAGTCCTATGGAATACAAGGGAATAGAAACATTCGCACGTCCCGAATATAAATCGACAGGTAACGACTGAACCCGTAGCAATGAGCCAACTTCCGGAGCCGGAGTATCATATTTTAGCATTGACTGAGAAAATATAGGCTGGAGAAGAAAAGTAAAAAGAAACATGAAGTAATACCTCATCTTCCTGTCGGTTAGTTCTGATAATATAAATATATTTTTCATATACTGTTCTTTAGTTTATAAAACTCAATAGATTAATTAAAAAGAAATCACAGGTGATACAAACCGCTATAACTTCGTGCTACTAAACAGCACTAAATTATCTCACTGTATGACCTGTGATTAATACTTACAGATTCATCGCATTACCGCCCAACGCTCCCAGCACTGCCGAAGCCACCGCGATGACTACTTTCAAAATGGTATCCCAAAGGGATCTCTTGACTGCCATAACTTTACACACCTCCTTTCCGACACATAAAATGGTTGATTACTAAGTGAATCATCTTTACATGATTGATTACTCCTGAAAACTTTCCTCCTTTACCTCAAAACACGGGCACGCCTTGATCCACTCCTCCGGCTCAATCTCACCGTTCCCATTGCGATCCGGCGACAAGTCGCGATGACCGCACACCCGGCAACCGGGAAATCTCTCTTGCAACTGATGCACCAGCAGCCGGAGCGCTGCCCGCTGTTCCGGTGTCCGTGTGTCCGCCGGGCGTCCCCGGCAGTCCAGACCGCCTTCGTAGCAAATTCCGATACTCTCCGCATTAAAACCTTTCGCATGTGCCCCGATCCGTTCCACCGGACGGGTAATAAGCGTTGTTCCATCCTTGCGGATATAGTAATGATAACCTGTCCCGTGGAAACCCCGTCGGCGATGCATCGTATCCAGATCAAAAGCCGTCAACTCCTTGTCTGCCCGCGTAGCGGAACAATGAATCACGATTAAATGAATCTTCCTCATAAAGTCATTAATTCTAACTATCAAACCCTTGTACATTGATTACCAACTCTCCACTTCTTACACTGTCGGATCCGGAGCTTCCTCATCGCCTCCGTCTCCACCGCCCGGATTCGGATCAGGAACTTCGCCACCGTCGCCGGAACCGCCTTCACCACCGTTCAGCGCCTTCAGTTGCTGTTCCAAGTCTACAAAATCCAGACGGTCTTCCGCACGGGTGGCGGCAAGATTGGGACGTACACTGGCGGATGCACGGAAATTGATGCGAACCCAGCGGATGTTCTCCGGCAGACAAGCCTTCTTCGTATCAGTACCCACTGTGGTAGCGGACAGGCTGAATACCCCGAAATTCTCAATATTCACGGCATGGCCGTTGTACAACTCGCTTCGTGTCACTTCCACGAAGTTGGTCAGTACACTCTTGATGTCGCCCAGGGTGAGCGAACTCTTCTCCTTCATCTGCTTGGCAATGGTATTCAGTGTGGCAGGTTTTCCCCAGGTGATCAGCTGCGGATAATACTTGCCTGTACCCTCTTTGTCAAATGGAGACTTTCGTAAAATCTTTTTAAATGTTACAGACATTGTTTTCTTCTTCTCTTTTTAATAAATGAATTTCTTGTTATTTTCTCTTCGTTCCCCGGATGAAGGTTGCGGTGACGTCTTCCGGCTTCTCCTCTCAGGAACACGACAAAGGTAGTGAACAGGCTATCCACGAGGGTAAGTATATGTACATACCGGTCTCTACAAGTAAGTACTGAGACGTAGTTTGACGAAATGAATGCTACTGTTACCTACTTATCCATACCCGTATCATTATCTTTCCATCAAAGGAACATTATTCTGTCAAACGGCTTTGATTTGTCAGAATAAATACATATCTTTACCGTATAATCAATCAGGCGGATAGCCGATATAAAGAATACCAATGATGGAAACTGCACAAGAAGAATTTCAAATCCGGGTATACCTGAAGACAGAACTGGCACAACTGTACGCACCCCACTTAGACCCCGAAGCCGCATTGAGAAAGATGCGAAAATGGATTCACCGGAACCCCGACCTCTACCGCGAACTGTATGCAGGCACGGAAGGAAAGAACGAACAGGCATACAGCAAAAGACAAGTGGCTATTATAGTGAGGTATCTGGAGGCTCCATAAGCACTGAAGCTTCACTTTCGGAGATTTCTACATTATTATATACACGCAGGCGCGTTAGAACATTCTATTTAATACTAAAAAAAGCGTGTAACCGAGGGTAAGGACCTTACCCTCAGTTACACGCTTTTTTCATATTAAATATATTGTATATAAAGAATAGAATATAGAGATTAAACAGACACAAAAAATAAGTTGTACCTTTGCGGCATTTTTAAACATAACACTTTTTAACAACAACTCTAATTATTAAAATCATGAGTAAAAAGACATTTTCTCCGAAGGCTTTGTCTACCAGAACAAGCAGGCTATAACGCTCGAAAAGGGAGAATTCCCCGCCATCTCCCCGTTTATCACTCAACTGCTGGACAATATCAACAGCATGTACATCAACAGGATAGAGGTAAATCCATCTGACAGAAAGAAGTTTCTTGCCCCCATCGTTCACCTCTGCTACGACCCTTCCTCTCCTTTTAACATTAAAGGGCCTAAATTCTTCGCGCAGTTGCTGTTTCTGACAGTAAACTTCCGGAAGAACGATCAGTCTAATGAATCTTTAAGCATAGAAGAAATTGATTATGAGATACAAAAGATGAAAAGGCTCCTGTCCGACGATTAACATTTTGCAGATTACGTTAAAAAACTGTTTTTAGGCTCCTAAAAGCAGTTTTTTTATTACAACCAAAAGCTATTCCTTTGCAAAACATTAATAACGAAAACAATTAAAAATCATCAAAGAAAATGGAAAAGATTACTGTAACCACATACAGGGGATTATCGCAGGTGTCAGGAAGTATCAGCCTCCCCAAATTATTCGAACATATGCGGGGAGAGATATATCGGGACAGAGTCCGGAGAATCCGGGAGGCACTAACGTCGGGAGACACCGGGAAAGCAGACCGGATGAAGAAGCAACTGCCTTACCGCACCGTCACAGCCACCTACAGCAATGAAAGACTCGCTTACAGCCTCGAAACTTATCAGGATATCATCACTCTCGACTTTGATGATATGGAGGTAGAAAAGATCCCGGAATACCGCCGGTTGGCGAACGACTGCCCCGACACGCTGGGAAATTTCATCAGCCCCCGCGAGCACGGACTGAAAATCTTCGTCTACCTCACCGGCGAAGAGCCGGAAGCTCTACGCGCCGAACTGAACGCGCTGGGAAACATCGACCTTCCCACCTTAGAGCGATATCACCACCGCATGTTCGCCCTGGCAGCCGACAAGTACCAGAAACTGCTCAACACGAAAGTCGATACAAGCGGAAGCGACCTGAGCCGCGGAGTCTTCGTCTCGCACGATCCGGACGCCTTTCTCTCCCTCGAACGACTGGAGAATGTGAAACCGCTCACAATCACCCTGACATTGCCGACCGAAGAAGAATGCAAAAAGAAGAAACGCAAGAAACCTCTTTCACTCCCATCTCTCCTCCCCGCACAAGAGAACGCGACCCCGATCGACCTGCAAGTGCAGCTCGACTTCCGCAAAGCTGTGGAATACACCAAACGGAAAGAACGCCTCGAACCCGGCAACCGCGACAACTTCTTCTACTGCCTCGGCAACCAGTGTTACCGCCGCCACATCATGGAAGCGGAAGCCGTCAGCCTGACACGCAGCTATTTCGGCAACCTTCCCGACTTCGACTTCGAAGCGCCTCTGCGCAATGCCTACCAATACACCTCGAAGACGGATCAGGCAGAAGAGGATTCTAAGGAGCCGAAAATCTTCAAAGTCATCAGATTCTTGGACCAATATTACGAGTTCCGCAGAAACATAGTGAAAGAACAAATCGAGTTCCGCCCCCGATCGGCGTCGACTGCCGACCCCGCCCCCTCCGCCTTCATCACCCTACGCACCAAAGACATCAACACATTCTATATCAATGCACAAATGAAGAAAGTTGGCTGTTCGCAAAATTTCCTCAAAGCATTGGTCGATTCGGATTACTCGAAACCGTTCAACCCCTTCACCCACTATTTCTATTCTCTCCCGTCGTGGGACGGGAAAACCGATTACATCACCCAACTGGCAAAAACGGTCAAAGCAGCAGACCAGTCCTTTTTTGAGGACAGTCTCCGCCACTGGCTGGTAGGCATGGTGGCGTGCGCCATCAACGATGACGCGCAAAACCACCAACTGATGTTACTTTATGGCGAACAAGGGAAAGGTAAGAGCGTCTTTATCCGGCGTCTTCTGCCTCCGGAACTAAAGGGGTATTACCGCCACGGCATGATCAAACCCGACAAAACAGACCATCTGCTACAGCTTTCTTCCTGTCTCATCATCGACTTGGATGAATTTGACAGCATCTCAACCTGGCACATGCAGGACCTGAAAAGACTCATCACACAAGATGAGGTGACAGAGCGGAAAGTTTACGACATACAGACATACAACTACGTCCGTCGTGCCTCGTTTATAGCCAGCACCAATAATCCGCACTGCCTGCAGGATATCAAGGAAAACAGACGTATTCTCTTCAACACTATCCTGAAAGTCGACTATCGTAACCCTATAAATTACGAAGGAGTATACTCACAAGCGTTGGCGCTTTATCAACAAGGATTTCAGTACTGGTATGATAAAGAACAGATCACCTTCCTGAACGACCGCAACGAGAATTACCGCCTGAAGGACCCGGTGGAGGAAAATCTGTTTTTCTATTTCCGTGCGGCTAAAGGAGGAGAAATAAATGCGCAATGGTATCCCGCTTCTTATATCCTTTCAATACTGAGCGTGAACGGACGCACCCAGTCCAACCAACAGGCACAAAAGATATTGGTCACCGTGCTCGAAAAGAATAATTTCCATAAACGGGTCACCTCGGACGGCGTTACGGAATATATGGTAGTAGAGTATTCGCGGGAAGAGCGCAAGGCTAATTCGACATTGCCGCAGTTGCCGAAACAGGGGAAGTTTGAGTTGTAAAAACGGGGAGCTTCGGGATGATAAACAATAAACAGTAAGCACACTCGACCGTGAATGTAGGATAGGATGTTACGGAAGCTAACAAACAATGAAAAGGAAAGGGAAAAGCAATGTTACGACAGTTAACAAGCATTTCCCTTTCCTTGACAGTAAGAAGGTGCAAAAGTCAGTGTATCCGGCTGATACAACACGCTATTTATCACCGTACATCTTCGCCCTCAACTCCTTGATATGGTCCGAAGTGATATATTCGTCATATTCCATCATCTTGTCGATGATACCGTTCGGAGTCAGTTCGATAATGCGGTTGGCAACCGTCTGAATAAATTCGTGGTCATGCGAAGAGAAGAGGATATTTCCTTTGTACGTCTTCAGGTTGTTGTTGAAAGCCTGAATAGATTCCAGGTCCAAGTGATTGGTCGGAGTATCCAGAATCAGACAGTTCGCATTGCGGAGCTGCATACGTGCAATCATACAACGCATCTTTTCACCTCCGGAAAGTACGCTGACTTTCTTCAGTACCTCTTCGCCGGAGAACAGCATACGTCCGAGGAAGCCCTTCATGTACACTTCGTTACCTTCACCGAACTGGCTCAGCCAGTCCACCAGGTTAAGGTCAGTGTTGAAGAAGTCCGTATTGTCCAGAGGCAGGTAAGCCGTTGTGATGGTTACCCCCCAGTTGAACTGTCCGGCATCCGGCTTCATGTTTCCGTTGATGATTTCGAAGAAAGCGGTCATCGCACGCGGGTTGCGTGAAAGGAATACCACTTTGTCGCCTTTTTCGATGTTGAAGTTCACGTCGCTGAACAGCACTACGCCTTCTTCCGTCTTCTTGCTCAGTCCGGAAACTTCGAGGATCTGGTTGCCCGGCTCGCGTTCGGGAGTGAAGATGATGCCCGGATACTTGCGTGAAGAAGGTTTGATTTCTTCTACGTTCAGTTTTTCCAGCATCTTCTTGCGGCTTGTGGTCTGCTTGCTCTTCGCTACGTTGGCACTGAAACGGCGGATAAATTCTTCCAGCTCTTTCTTCTTCTCCTCAGCCTTCGCCTTCTGGTTCTGCTGCTGACGGAGCGCCAGCTGACTAGATTCGTACCAGAAACTGTAGTTTCCGGCAAACATATTGATCTTTCCGTAGTCGATGTCTACGGTGTGCGTACATACGGAGTCGAGGAAGTGACGGTCGTGGCTTACCACCAGCACGGTGTGCTCGAAGTTGGAAAGGTATTCTTCCAGCCAGGTCACTGTCTCCATATCGAGGTCATTGGTAGGCTCGTCCAGAAGGAGGTTGTCGGGGTTGCCGTACAATGCTTGCGCAAGCATCACACGCACCTTTTCCTTACCGCTCAGCTCGCCCATCAATGTATAATGCTTATCTTCCTTGATGCCCAGACCGCTCAACAGCATGGCTGCGTCACTCTCCGCATTCCATCCGTCCAGCTCGGCAAATTTCTCTTCCAGTTCGGATACTTTCAGTCCGTCTTCGTCCGTGAAGTCTTCCTTGGCGTACAATACTTCACGCTGCTTCATAATGTCCCACAACACGGTGTGGCCCATCATTACGGTGTCCATTACCGTATAAGCATCCCATTTAAAGTGGTCCTGGCTCAACACCGACAGGCGTTCGCCCGGTCCCAGGGCAATCGTACCGGTCGTCGGGTCCAGATCTCCGTAGATTGTACGGAGGAAGGTGGATTTTCCCGCACCGTTCGCGCCGATAATACCATAGCAGTTGCCACTTGTAAATTTCAGGTTCACGTCATTAAACAAGACTCTTTTACCAAACTGCACCGAAACGTTTGAAACTGTAATCATTTTCTATTATTTACTATTTTACCAGTTACTATATTATTATTTGAGCGTGCAAAGGTAGACATTTAAAATGAATTATGAGCTATCCGGAATGTGTCAATCTGGCATAAATGTATTACCTTTGCCACGTTTTTTGGCAAAACGGTCAGATTGGCAAAGTTTTTGCTTGGGAAATTGATATTATGAATAAAAAATAAAAATAAGATATGGATCCAAAAGAAAAAGAAAAGATGGCTGAAGAGCTGAATGTGGAAGAAACAAAGGATACGGCGGAAGAACAACCGCAAAACGATCAGGCAGAAGAGGCCGCTCCCCTGACTCATGAGGAGCAGCTCGAAAAGGAGCTGGAAGATGCTCAGGCTGTCATCGAGGAGCAAAAGGACAAATATCTGCGCTTGTCCGCCGAGTTTGACAATTACCGCAAACGTACCATGAAGGAGAAGGCGGAACTGATTCTGAATGGTGGCGAAAAGAGCATCAGCAGCATTCTGCCGGTGATCGACGACTTTGAACGTGCCATCAAAACGATGGAAACTGCCAAAGACGTAAAAGCCGTGAAGGAAGGTGTCGAATTGATTTATAATAAGTTCATGGCTGTCATGGCACAGAATGGTGTGAAGGTCATCGAAACGAAAGACCAGCCGCTGGATACCGATTATCACGAAGCCATTGCCGTCATCCCTGCCCCGTCGGAAGAGCAGAAAGGTAAGATTCTGGACTGCGTACAGACGGGATATACGCTGAATGACAAGGTGATTCGTCACGCGAAAGTAGTAGTTGGGGAGTAAATACAAAAGTTAGTTTAGTTAAGAAGCATGGCAGAAAAAAGAGACTATTATGAAGTGCTGGAGGTGACAAAAACCGCCACAGTAGAAGAGATTAAAAAAGCCTACCGCAAAAAAGCGATCCAATATCACCCCGACAAAAATCCAGGTGACAAGGAAGCGGAAGAGAAATTCAAGGAGGCTGCCGAAGCGTATGACGTGTTGAGCAATCCGGACAAGCGTTCGCGTTACGACCAGTTCGGTCATGCGGGAGTAAGCGGTGCGGCGGGCAACGGAGGTCCGTTCGGTGGTTTCGGTGGCGAAGGAATGTCTATGGATGATATCTTCTCCATGTTCGGTGACATCTTCGGAGGTCGCGGCGGTGGTTTCAGCGGCGGCTTCGGAGGGTTCAGCGGTTTCGGTGGCGGTGGCGGTGGTTCACAGCAACGTCGCTATCGGGGCAGCGATCTACGTGTCAAGGTAAAGATGACTTTGAAAGAAATCTCGACAGGAGTAGAAAAGAAATTCAAACTGAAAAAATATGTGCCGTGTAATCACTGTCATGGCACGGGTGCCGAAGGCGACGGCGGTTCGGAGATTTGTCCGACCTGTAAAGGTAGCGGTTCGGTGATCCGTAACCAGCAGACGATTCTGGGTACGATGCAGACCCGCGCCACTTGTCCTACTTGTAACGGTGAAGGTAAAATCATCAAGAACAAGTGTAAAGAGTGTGGCGGCGACGGTATCGTATATGGCGAAGAGGTAGTGACGGTGAAGATTCCTGCCGGAGTGGCAGAAGGTATGCAGCTCTCGATGGGCGGCAAGGGTAATGCCGGAAAGCATAATGGTGTGCCGGGCGACTTGCTGATTCTCGTAGAGGAAGAACCGCATCCGGACTTGATCCGCGACGAGAATGATCTGATCTATAACTTGCTGCTGAGTTTCCCGACTGCCGCACTGGGCGGTGCCGTGGAGATTCCGACAATCGACGGAAAAGTGAAAGTGAAGATCGACTCGGGTACTCAACCGGGTAAAGTGCTGCGTCTGCGCGGCAAAGGTCTGCCGAATGTCAATGGTTACGGTACGGGAGATTTGCTGGTCAATATCAGCATTTATGTGCCGGAAGCATTGAACAAGGAGGAAAAGAGTACGCTGGAAAAGATGGAGGCTTCGGACAACTTCAAGCCGAGTACGTCGGTGAAGGAGAAGATCTTCAAGAAGTTCAAGAGCTTCTTTGACTAGCTTTCTTTGACTGGGTCTGTTTTTAAATTCATAGTCACTCACACAGAGATATAATAAAGGCTTCGGTGTTCGTTATGAATGCCGAAGCCTTTTAGTTTGTATTGGGATATTATAGCAAATGAATGGATGACAGTTCTTTCGTCAAAGCCTGAATGCCCTTCTGAATTTTCTCCAGTTGCTGCCTGCGCGGTTTATGCACGCCGGCAGCATAATGCCATAACTGACGTTCATTAATTCCGGTTATCCGGCTCAAGGCCGCTTTAGTGAAGATATTGCTGTAATAGTTTATAAAGGTAGCAGCATCAATCTTAAACTTCAACTCCAATTCTCCGGACAATAATTCACAAGGATTGGGATTATCTTCCAGATATAATTCAATCGCTTCCTTCATATTTTCCTCAATCTCTCTCATGTCATTTCCAACAGTGATAACCGGAGCACCTTCGATATAAGCACTCAAGTTCTTCCCTGCGTGTTCCACAATTACTTCTACTGTTTTCATATTATCTCCTATATTTAATTAAGAGAACAAGGGGGCTATTTCTTCAGCCCCGCTTGTCTCAAAATGCTGTAATAAGTGCCTTTCTCAACGCCTTTGCTGTTATGATTCGGTACAATAACTATTTTGTCGTCTTTCTCAAACTTCATATGGCTACCTTTCTGACTCTTTAGTACAAAACCGTTTTCTTGCAACATAGTTACAACGTCTTTAATTGATTTGTAACTCATAACACTTCGGACTTAATTACTATGCAAATATAGTAATAATATGAATACAACACATAAAACTATTCATAATTTTACTATGAATTGAGCTAATATCCCGGATTCTGCTCCAGTTTTGTATTCATCACCCGTATCTTTTCCGGAATCGGGAATACAGTAGTATATCCATTATTCTCAGCAGGAAGTTGCGGACGACTGCTGTATGCTCTCGTGAACGCTCCGAAACGAATCAGGTCCTGCCGTCGCCAACCTTCCCAAGCCAGTTCGAGCTGTCGTTCGGCAAGGATATTTTCTAATGTAGCCGTTCGGGAGGAAGCGTTGACACGCCCGCGTACTTCGTTCAGCTCGGCATACCCGTCTTCCCCATTACGAACCTTTGCTTCACTCTTCATCAGCAGAACATCTGCATAACGGAACAGTACAATGTCGTTCTCCATCAGTTTACCGTCCTTGGTAGCCGTTTCGTCTACCTCGTACTTTTTCATGCGTGCTCCTGCCGTCTGCTCATAGGGAGTGTTCGAGATATCCAGTTCGACTTTCCACGGCAAATATTCGAGAACGGTTCCATCGTCCAGACGGACTATATTTCCTTTTAAATCATACACGACTCCGGCAAAATAGCAGATGTCGAAACGCGGGTCCTGTTGCGCCGTTTCATAGCCGAAGGTTTCCAGAGCTTCGATAGTGGCACTCGGTCCGTTTTCACCGCTCAGTCCGTAGGCTTTGGCGTGATTGTAATGGCGGGAACGGAAAAGGTATTGCATCTGGTTGGTGTACAAGGTCTTGTTCATCGGAATGGTGAAGATGTTCTCGACAGACGGTTCATTGAATACGGCAAAGTTGGTTTTGTAGTCCGGTTCCAGACGATAGCCCATTTCTTGCAGTTGGTCACAGTAAGCGATAACCGTCTGCCAGGCATTGAGGCGGTTGCCGTCTACTTCGAAAAAGAGATTCTTTCCGTCGGGACGCTGGCCGTCCGTCCAGTCGTTATCGGTATAGACTTCGGCATTCAAGGCAAGTTTTGCCAAGAGGAAAACAACTACGGGACGGGTGATTCGCCCGTAATACGGACCGGACTGGTTGCTGTGGACTTCGGCCAGCAAAGGGGCGGATTCTTGCAGTTCTTTGAATACAAAGTCGAATATCGTTTTCCGTTCACTCTGCACTACGTCTTTCATCGACGGGGATGAGGTAAGTACAAGCGGGACACGTCCGAACAGATCCATCAGATAATAGTAATACATCGCCCGCATGGCGCGTACTTCGGCACGATAGGCGGGAAGTTCGGCGTCTGCGTGGGTAGCACTGAATTTGTCTATTCGTTCGAGGGATTTGTTGGACAGCATCACCACTTTATAAAGATATTCCCAAGTGGCTTGGATGGCATCGTTTTCTATTCCCCATTGGTGCAGGAACAGACCTTGCCAAAAGCCGCCGTCGTACCAATCGCCGCCACGGGTGGGGATAATGGCTTCGTCGGTGGTGAAGGTGTTCAGGTCATAGACTCCCCTACCCGTCCCCTGCAATCCCTGACTGTCGCTATAACCGCCGATGTAGGTGTAAAGTGAGGCTACGGCATTCAGATATACATCCGAGATATTGTTGTAGACTTCATCTTCCGGCAGTTTGTCTCTGGGACTCTCTTCCAGAAACTTGTCGCACGAGAAGAAGGTAATGCACACAATAAGAAAGACAACTGTTTTTTTCAGGTTCATTTTCCCCTCAAGCAGATTCCCCCCAAGCAGAGTTGCTTTTCCATCATATAGAGATTTACTCTCTAAATACCATCCTTGCTGCTGCAAATATCGCTTTATCTTTTTCATTATCGTTTTCCTCCTCCGTTAAAAGTTAATACTCAATCCCAACGTGTAAGTCCGCGCTAACGGATATCCGCGTTTATCGTCCAGCCCCAAAGTGGAGTTGACCGTCGAGCTGTTGATCATGGGCGAAAGACCTGAATAGCCGGAAATCGTCGCAAGGTTGTTGACTGTAAATGCCAGTCGCAGGGAGCGAACATATTTCTTTAGTTTCTGCACCTTTTCTATCGGTACGTTCCAGCCGAGTGTCACGTAGTCGAAATTGACATACGCTCCGTTTTCCAGCCAGTAGTCGGTGGCGGTCTGGTCTTTGATATTGCGTGCGGGAGCTTCCTGCATCACATTGTAGTCGGGGAATATATTCATGTTCATATAGGTCAGGGAGGTTCCGTTGTATATTTTGTGTCCGAAGGCGCCGTTGATCTGTACTGAAATATCGAAACGCTTGTAGCGGAAACTGAGGTTCGATCCGAGAATCGTTTTTGGTACGGCTTGCCCGGCTACATAGCGGTCTTCGCCATCTTCGAGGCTGACGCCGCCGCCATTGAGATCGGCTATGTCATAGGTGTAGCCGCCGTTTCCATCGGAAACGAGTCCGTTGGCACGTGGCAGGTAGAAGACACCCAGCGGCTGGCCTACTACTTGGTAAACGATGTGGTTATAACCTCCGTGAAAGCCGGCTCCGTCGAGGCTGGCAAGACTCTTGTATTCGGGGGCGGAAATCAGTTCGCCATTGTACATACCGCTCAGAGAAAGCAACTTGTTCTGCTGGAAGGTGATGTTGGCATTGATGTTCAGTTCCATGTCCTGCGTCTTCAACGGGGTGATGCCGATGGCTATCTCCAGACCGCTGTTGCGCATGGAGCCGATATTCGCCAGCAGGGTGTTGTAGGTAAAGGGCGGCACGCTTACGTTGTAGAGGTAGAGCATATCCGTCGTTTTGGAGTTGTAATAATTGGCGGAGAGCAGCAGGCGGTTGCCGAACATGGCAAGGTCAATACCTGTATTGAAGGTATGTTTCACTTCCCATTTCAAGTCGGGATTCGTGTTTCGCAAGTCTCCCAATGACACGGCTGCCGAGTTTCCTACGGGAATCACTCCGTTCGGTTTGACAAGGCTCAGCGTGGTGTAGGAGTCGATACCGCTCTGATTGCCAGCCAAACCGTAACCTATACGGAACTTCAGATTATCAATCACGGGGAGGCGTTTCATGAACTTTTCCTCACTGATCACCCATGCAGCGGAGACGGAGGGAAAGAATCCCCATTTGTGATTGGCTCCGAATTTGGAGGAGGCATCGGTACGGGCGGTCATTGTCAGACTGTAGCGGTCGGCATAGGTGTAGTTGAAGCGTCCCATGAAGGAGGCCAGATGCGGTTGCTCGTAGTACGAGTTGGTTCCCTCCCACGGACGGAGAGCACCGGCTTGCAGGTTGTGGTAGCCGAATTTATCTGTATTGAAGTTGGTGACTGTGGTATAGAATCCGGTGTATGTCTCCTTCTGGAGTTCCGCCAGTGCCAGCGCGTCGAAGTAATGCTTCTTCCAGCCTTTCTTGTAGGTCAGCATCATGTTACCCAGGAGGGATTCCATCTTTTTCGTGCCTTTGTATGCCTGTCCGTGCGCCCAGACGGAGGTGGGCAGGTATTGGGAATTTTCGACTATGTTATAGGTATAAGCACCGAAGAGAACCAGTTTCAGTTCGTCCATCAGATTGAAAGTCAGACGAGCGTGAGTACTGATATGCGAGGTGGCGTCATGATCCTGTACTTCCATCCATGCCAACGGATTCGTGATCTGACTGGCGGTAGTGATTCCGTCCCATGAACCGGAATCGGGGTCTTTGTGATTGGGGTATGTGGGATTGAAAGTGGCGGCAGAATAGAAGGTTTTCTGAAGGTCTACCAGATTGTGATTCTTCTGGATAGAACCGAACATGCCCAGTTCGCAGTTCAGAAAACCGTCGAACATCCTTTGGGTCATGTTCATATTAGAGGTGAAGTTCTTCATGTCTTCGTTCAGTATGACTCCCTGACGGTCCATGAAACCGAGGGAGACACGGTAGCTGGATTCATTCGAGCCTCCATAAAAGGCGATGTGGTGGTTCTGTTGCAATCCTGTCTGTTCTATCTCTTTCTGGAAGTCGGTGTTGTTTCCTTTGTCCAGTATGGAGATGCCACGTTCAGATGCGACCCGGCGGAAGTCATCTGCTGACAGCATTTTCAGATTCTTATAGACGGTGGATATACCGAAGATGCCGTTATAACTCACTTGCGTTTTACCGCTCATGCCCTTCTTGGTGGTGATTTCGATGACACCGGAGGCGCCTCGTGATCCGTACTGTGCCGTTTCGGAAGCGTCTTTCAGGATGGTGAAGCTCTCTATGTCTGTAGGATAAATGGAGGTAAGCATACTCAAATCGCCGAAGACTCCATCGACGATAATCAGCGGGTCGTTTCCGCTGGTCAATGAGGTGGTTCCTCGCAGGCGGACTGCATCTAAGGCGGCGGGGCCGTTTGTCCCACGCTGGATGGTCAGACCCGGTACTCGTCCGCGTATGGCTTCCAGCGGATTCGTGATCTGGTCTTTATTCATCTGTGTCTCCGTGATTTTCTCCACTGATCCGGATATGGTTTTTAAACTTCCGGTGGCGTATCCTACCGTTATCAGAGAGTCTATCGGAGTGATCGTTTTTCTCTGGGCAAAGGCACTTCCACTGGAAGTGATCAGAAAGAAAAGGCTCCAAATAGTAAGTCTGTAGTGTTGTTTCATAATTATCATTTTTTAAGGGATAATACAAATATAACAAAAAAAGCGGGCATCTGGTTGTCCGGATACCCGCTTTTCTTTGATATGGGATATAAAAATTATATTGTCAACGTAGATGAATACAACAAACCGCTTGATTGGGGAAAATCAAGCGGTCGGCTATATCTGACTGACTATATCTTGGGGGATATACTGTGGTCAATCAGACTGAAACAGGCTATCGTTTATTCTCAGGTTTATTCTTAGAACCGGATTACGATTTAGCACCTTTTTCCTGTCCATAACCGTATCCGTAGCCATAGCGTTTGCCATATCCATAGTACTTGCCATACTTACCGTAGCCGTAGTAGTAGCCATACTTCCTGCGTTTCAGGTCTACGCCATTGATTACAGTACACAGGTTAGGCAGTTTCTTTTCTTCGGCAAGTTCGTTGATCAATGTATACTCTACTTTATGAGTATAGTCGGCACGGCATACGTAGAGGGACAAGTCCGCTACACGACCGATCAACAAGGTATCGGTAACCATACCTACCGGTGCGGTATCCAGAATCACATAGTCAAAGCTCTTCTTCAATATCTCTATTGCCTTGTCCAGACCATCACGCGCTAACAGCTCGGTCGGATTAGGAGGAACCGTTCCACCGGGAAGTATATACAGATTCTGATTAATATCCGAAGGTTGTACCAGACTCATCAAATCTGTTTCCGGGTTTGCAAGGTATAAGGTAATCCCCTTCTCTTTCGTCGAAAGACGGAAGACTTTATTCAATCCCGGTTTGCGGATATCAAGCCCTACGATTACTACTTTCTTTCCTAATAAAGAGAGACTGATGGCTAAATTGGCGGAGATAAATGATTTTCCTTCTCCACTGACGGTAGAAGTCACAAGAATCACTTTCTTGTCATTCTGAAGCATGAACTGAAGGTTGGTACGGATGTTTCGGAAGGTCTCGCTCATCAGGTTGTTCTGATTCTCAAAGACGGCAATAGAACCGTCTTTTTCGTTCTTCTCGTCGGTTAATGGGATATCACCGACGATAGGAATAGTTGTCAGTTTCTCGACATCTGCACGACCTTCGAGTTTGAACTTGGTCAGGCCGATCAGGTAGATGATGCCTACGGGGATGCCAATGCCTAATACTAAAGCGATCAGATAAATCATTCTACGCTTAGGAGAAACAGGGATATCATCAGCGATAGCTTCATCAATGATTTTTGCATTGTTTGCAGTAGCTGCCAATGCTATGGCGTTCTCCTCACGCTTTTGTAAAAGCATCAAATACAGTCCGGCCTTGATTTCCTGTTGACGGGCAATACTTACATATTCCCGCTCCTGCCCTGGAGCATCACTAATACGACGAGAAAAACGGCTTGCTTCACGTTCAAGATCAGCTTTTGTAATTAATAAACCTTTCAATGATCCGTCAAGGGTCGCCTGCACATTCGACTTCATGGCACGGATGCTTGTATCCAGATTGATAATCGTAGGATTATTTTCTGTAGAAGTACGTAATAAGCGCTTCCGTTCAACTAACATTTCATTATATCGTTCAATCGTTGCAACCAATCCTGGATCTTGCAAGCCTATATTACCCGGAAGAACTTCGTATTCATTTCCTCTTATATATTTCCGCAAATCTTCAATAAGGCTGATTTGTGTCCGGTTCTCTACTCTCTTCTTTTCATATTCGGCGTTACCGGTCAAGGCAATTTGCGCTTCACTAGTCAAGTCGGTAATACCGGCATTACGTTTAAAATTCTCAAGATTTGCCTCTGTACTCCCAAGCTCCTTAGAAATAATATTGATACGTTCATCTATAAATTCAGCAGTCTTTTGAGCAATCTCATTTTTATCATTATTCGTATTACGGTTATACATTTCTAATAATTGATTGATAAAATCTTGCCCACGTTGCAAACTAGAGTTCTTCAATGAAATCACAGCTACCGAAGTCGTTTTAGAAGTAGGCTCAATTTTTAGATTTTCACAATACGCCCGTGCTACTTTCATAGGTGATTTAATCTTAGCCGTAATATGCCGTATATTTGAAGACGCTTCCATTGTATCTTTCTTCAATGATAAGGAATCTGGCGATTGAAAAAAAGCTAAAGTTCCCTCATCCATCGGGAATACAGCTGGCAATTTCTCAAAATGCTTTTGGTATTCTTTATCACCAACTGTAACATTTACCTCCAAACCACCTTCTCCATACAACGCCATCTCAACAACCATAGGATCAGTTAGTTTCTCAGCTTCTTGCGGAGTCAAACTAACTAAAACAGGAGAAGTTTTATACATATTCTTTGAAGGAAATCCATCTTCATCTGTATATGATACATATAAGTTTAACAGATTGATTACTTCTTTCACTAAAGTCTTTGAACGTAAAACTTCAAGTTCATTATCTATATTCTGAGAAGAACTAATCAAGCCACTTAACCCTAATTCTTCCAGTCCTACCATACTTCCTGTATTGCCACCTTTTTTGTCATCCTTTATCAAAACTGTTGCCGATATATTATAAACAGGAGTGGCCATACGCAAATATATCCAAGCTCCAATAAGACAAACTAAAACGGCACCGACAAACCACGGCCAATGAATAATATATTTAAAAAGTAATTGTTGAATATCTATTTTCTCGTCCTCAGTTTCACACTGTCTTTCGTTTACTATTTCTTCTTTCATTTTTTCAAAACGTTATTTTAAGATATTAAATAATAAGCTGGCAAGAGAAACTAGGATAGATGTAGCAGAGAACCATAGACTCGTACTATTCCCAATATCCGAGTTACGAGCTTTTGCCTTATTAGGTGTTACATAAACGACATCATTTTGCTGTAGCCAATAATATGGAGAAAGAATTGTTTCTGATTTATTCAAATCAAGAGTTATAATTTCTTGCTTACCTGTGGCATCTTCACGAATCAGTTTTACATTATCCCGCAAGCCATACACCGTCATATCCCCTGCCATAGCAAGCGCCTCCAATAAATTGACTTTTTCATTAGAAATAGTAAAAGTACCCGGACGAGTGACTTCACCTATCACTGAGATTTTATAATTTACCATACGCACTGTAACGATAGGCGTTTCTTTCATATAGGGTTTCAACTTTTCTACAACCATTTGTTCTGCCTGTTTCTTTGTCAAACCACCTAGTTTTAACTCTCCCAATACAGGAAAAAAAATCTTTCCTTCATTATCTACCAAGTAAGTTTGTAACACAGGTTGTGTAGTAGCTAAAATATTAGTAACAGACAAATTTGTTGGACTGGCAACTGTCAAATTAAATGGTGCAGCCAACTCCGGACTAGTACAGGAAACTACGATAGTCAACAAATCTTTAGGCATGATCTTTGCATCATACAAATTCTCTTTCTGTTCTATTTGATTTACTACTTCTGTATCCTGCAAATAAGGTACTTTCTTGTAGGACTGGCAGGCCGTAAACAGAAAAGGCAGTAACACTACAAAAATCAATTTATTCAATATTCTCATAACTGTGATGAATTAGATATCTATTCTTTTATACTTTGTTGTTTTATTACTAATTAATACGCTTCTTTTTCTCCATGAATAGCATTATATACTGTTTTATAAATAATATACAAATCAAGCATAAACGTCCAATGCTCAATATACCAAATATCACGACTAACCCGTCCTTCCATTTGCCAAAGTTCTTTAGTCTCTCCACGATAGCCTGTTACTTGCGCCCAACCAGTTATACCAGGCTTCACAAAATGACGAACCATAAATTTATTAATCACTTGGGCATATTCCTCTGTATGTTTCAGCATATGGGGGCGAGGACCAACAACAGACATATCACCCATCAATACATTAATAAACTGAGGCAATTCATCAATACTCGTTTTACGAATAAACTCACCTATACGTGTTTTACGAGGATCATTTGCTGTAGCTTGAAGAACATCACATTGTGCATTTACTCGCATAGAACGAAATTTGTAACACCAAAATTCACGACCGTCTTCACCACTACGTTTCTGTTTAAAAAAAATGGGCCCCGGCGAGCTGATTTTAATAGCAATCCCTATTATTATATAAACAAAAGGGAAAATAGTACACAAGAATATCAATGAAAATATTATATCAAAAAATCGTTTTAAAACACGATTCTCACGAAGTTCCAATGGTTCACGACGAATAGATAATACTGGTACATTACCTAATAAATCAAAATACATCCTGCGCTTTAAATAGTTACGGACATTGGGAACACTAAAAAAACGCACCAAGTGGTTCTCGCAATAATTAATGATCGGAACAATCTCCGCACTCCGTACAGAAGGAAGACTACAGTAGAGTTGTGCAATTTTACCTGAATTTCTTTCTAAATACTCAATCGCCTCTTTCGGCTGTCCCAAATATGCAACTTCTTCCGGATAATAATCGGATGGGGAATCTTCAAAATATCCCATTACACGGTAGCCTGAAGTTGGATCATCTGTCATTGAATGGTAAAGTTCCTGCATATTCTCGTGACTGCCCACCAATACAACCATGCGAACATTTCCTCCTTTTTCACGATAAAGCTCCAAAAAATAACGAAAAGCAAGACGATAACAAATCAAGATGATCAGTAAAGCAACATAAAACAATCCGAACAACCGAGAGCGGAAAAATTCAAAATGGAAAAGAGACAAAAAGCAAATGGAAAATAAAATAAAAGGAACCATATTACGAAGTACACGAATCATAATCTGTTCTGGACGAACAACTGGATGATGCAAAATAACCCCTGATTGAATATTGCAAACCAGATAGCATAGACTAAGCAGAACCATCCCTTGATAAAGAGAAGTTAAATTACCAGAATAAAAGCGACTGCCCAAAACCAGTTCAAATCCCCATAGCAATGAATTCAACAAAATTATATCCCCAAAAAGGACACAAGATTTTAAAACTTTATTAAAACGTTGGATCTCCTGCATAGAACGATGTTATATAATAGATTTTAATATTATTTCTATAAAACCACATTTATTCTTCTAATAATATTCTAGTTTTGAGCAAGCTTGCATTTTAGAACAAAAGCTTCCAATCGAACATCCATGTTTCTTAAAGAAAACAAACATACTCTGTAAATGAAGAAGCGCCTTTCGACCGATTTTAGAACTTCCACGAAGATGGTTATGAGTCATTATAGATTCAGGAAAATAAATGACAGGACGATTACATTTCCAAGATCGAAGACAAATATCTTCATCTTCCATATATAAAAAATAATTCTGATCAAACCCACCTAAAAAAGCATAAAAATCTCTCCGCATAAATAATGCTGCGCCAATAGCCCAATCTACAGGTTGTATCTTTGTTGTATCCATGTTTTTACAAAGATACTTATTCACTATCTTACTGGTTGTTTGATCATTACCTTTAGATAAAAATCGAGAGAACAGAACTTTTAATGTAATAAAACTTCTCACAGAATATTGAACTGTCCCATCTGGATTCAATAGTTTTGGTACAGTAATGCCTATAATAGGATGCTTTTCAACATATTCATATAGAAAGTCTAAACTCCCTTTATGCAAAACAATATCCGGATTAATAATAGCAATATATTTCCCTATTGAGGCTAATACTCCTTTATTATTATTTTCTCCAAATCCTAAAGGTTTTTGATTCTCAACGATCCTTACTTGAGGATAATTTTGTCGGATATATTCAACAGTACCATCTGATGAACAATTATCCACATAAATCATTTCAATACTTGCTTGAGGAATATTCTCTTTATATAAAGAACGTAATAATACTTTAAGGTATAAAAGATGGTTCATACCGACCGTAATAATAGAAATATCAATCATATTTATCGAGGATTAACAAAGGAAAATTGAATAAATTAATTCCAAATAATATATCTATTAAACTAAATATATAGACTTTCACTATATGATTGTAGTTATATTAAATCTGGCAGTAAAGACTAAACAATAAACTCACACATATCAACAATAAATCACTCAAATCCTTTTAATATAGTTTGTTATGGAATCCGATTGATATGTCTTAATAAACATTTCTTTCGTTTTTATTCTTTCATCTATATTCAAATTGAGACATTCCATACATCTAATATAATCCTTTGGCGTCTCAGCAATGAGCATAAAGGAATTAAATAAAGGAGGAAGACCTTCAAAAGCAATATCAGTTCCAATAACAGGAATGCCACATGCCAAAGCTTCTATAACCTTGACTTTAATACCTGCCCCTGTAAACAATGGGGATATCAAAGCTTTACTCTGAGATAAAATCTTATATGGATCATCTACAAAGCCAAGAATATCTAAATTCAAATTCGGAACTATATTTTTCACATCTTTATTAGGAAATCCACGTCCTATGATTTTAATATGTACTTTTTTTCTCAATAATGGACCTACAGTATTAATAAACCACAAAGCCCCTTCCGCATTTTCTTTACGCCGCCAATCGCCAAACATTGTGAAATAATCCTCAACTTTATCGGGACTTTTATTAATAATTTGTTCATCAATATAGTCTAAACAAAGATTAGTTTCCTTATGATAAATCTGTTTTATTAGGTCACAATCTTTTTGTGAAAAAGAAAAAATATGAGCATTAGGCAGATTCAAGGACATCCGTTCCGAGAAAATACATATCTTCTGCATTAAATATGAAGAAGAACGAAGCACACGTTGTGCAATTACATCATGGCAAAGTAATATTTTAGGAATACGTTTATCAATATATCGTCCATACAAGAACATATTACTATGATTAAAAATCACAACTTTATAATGATTCATTTTAAGCAAATCCCTAACTCTTCGAAGTATCAGCCAATTAAAACGTATAGAAAAAGTAGGATGAACAAAAGGAAAGTTGCAAACATTTTTCAATTTAGTCATTATCGAGTTACGAATTGTTAGTTTCGTATTTACATTTCCTCTTTCGGGCACATAATCATTTTCCCAATCATATTTAAAATAAATCAAATCAACATCATAACATGAAGCTAAATCATTCAGCATTATCATAGTGTTTTTTTCACCTGCTGCTGCCTTATTGGGAACATATGCTGTCAAAAACAAAATTTTCTCTTTCATATAACTTTAATTCCTACAATACCACAATTCTTAGCAAATTTTATATCACTATCACTATCACCTATCATAAGGCACTTAGCTTTATCAATATCTGGATAATCTCTCAATATTTGAAGAAACATACCTATTCCCGGTTTACGGTTAATATCAGAATCCGTCAAAGCGGTACAATAATAAATTCTATCTATTCTCCCTCCATAGTTCTTAACTTCAGAAATCATTCGCTCATGTATATGTTTTAAATCCTCTTCACTCATAATTTCCTTCCCTACTCCACGCTGATTAGTCACTATAAATATATATTTAAAATGGGTATTCCAAGCTTTCAAAATTTCAAGTACTCCAGGAAGAAATTCAAACTCTTCCCATTTTTTCACATAGTCATCTGGACGAAGTCTGTTAACCACTCCATCACGATCTAGCAACAATGTTTCAAAACCAGTTACATCAATATCTTGTAGTCTCATTATAGAAAGAATTATTTAGAAAAGGAGATCTGAAAATTCCGCATTGGCCTTGTCGTAATCTTCGGGAATACCAATATCAATAAAATATCCATTTTGCACCACACCATAAAGTTTTCCTAATAAACATTGGGGTTGAAGAACTCCTGTCTCAAAAGAAAATCTCTGCGGTAGTCTGTCGAATATCGGTTCTAATGTATTGATAATATATATACCACCATTAATCAAGCCTTTCTCGCAATATTTTTTCTCATCAAATCTCCTAATCTGATTAGTATCTTCACATATCTGTACATTTCCGTAACGGTCAAAGTTTTCCATTGGCTTTAATGCCAGTGTGATTGATGAAGGATATAAACAATGCCATTCATATAATTCATTCAAATTTACATCAAAGAATGTATCGCCATTCAAAACAATAATATTAGGTTTACTAGTTCTCTTTAAGGCTAGTTTTATTCCTCCACCTGTCCCTAATGGTTCGTCCTCCACGGCATATTCGAAAGCAAAAGGAAACTCATCTTTACACTCATCAATCCAATCAATAATAACACCGCGTAAATAACCCAAAGATAGAATTACTTTTGATACATCAAATTTTGTAAGATATTTCAGTAAATACCACAAAAAAGGTTTGTTTGCTATTGGCGCCATACACTTGGGTACTTCATTTACTACACTACGCAAACGAGTCCCAAATCCACCAGCTAATATGATAACTTCCATAAAATTATTTATTATATTCTTCCCCGAAAATATTCTCTTCCACAATACAGCAAATAATATGTCCTATCAATGTTTGACATTCCTGTATACGAGGGGTTTCAGCACTAGGAACTTTAATGACAATATCAAAATCATCCATTTTACAAGACTTCATACCTGTAAGAGCAATCGTCGTAATCCCCTTTTCTTTACATATAGGCAAGGCATCTACAATATTTTTCGAATTACCTGAAGTAGAAATACCAATAAAAACATCTCCTGCCACACCTTGTGCCTGGAGTTGGCGTGTAAATATTTTATCATATCCATAATCATTACCAATAGCTGTAATAACACTGGTATCCGTAGTTAAAGCTATTGAAGGAATTCCCGGACGATCAAAATAAAACTTACTCACAAATTCGCCGACTAAATGCTGAGCATCAGCTGCACTCCCCCCATTACCCGCAAACATCGTTTTATTTCCTCGACGATAGGCCTCAGTACATACGTCAGCCGCTTTAGCAATAGCCGCTATCACTTCTTCATTTTTAGAAAGTTCCGCTTTCACTCGCTCACTCTCCGCTACTTGTTTTCTTACAATATCAATACTTTCCATACTTATGCTATATCTATTTCTGAACTTTATCTGTTGAATAAATCTTCCATCCGTGTGCACCGTCATCAATAAACTGAAATGGCATAACAAAACCATTCAAATTATTTAAAGCCCGTACCACTTCTTCTTTACGTGTCGGCTCAACCACAAACATGATAAATCCTCCCCCACCTGCTCCACTAACCTTACCGGCCATAGCACCGGCACCAGTGGCTACATCAAAAGCTTCTTGAATCATCGGATTAGTAATGGCGCCAGCCATCTTCTTCTTATTTTCCCATCCTTCACCCAAAATACGAGCAAACTCCCCAACATCCCCCTTCAACAAGGCTAATTTAGTATCAATAGCACTCTGTTTAATCTTATGCATCGCCTCTATAGCGGTTTGATTACCTTCGCTCGTATTTTTCTTCTGCTCATTAATAATAGCAGCAGAAGAGCGAGAACGACCTGTAAAATATAGAACCATACTTGACTCTAATTCATCCACAATCCAACGTTTCATTTTTAGCGGATTAACAATCACCAAATCATTTTGCAAGAATTCCATATAATTGAATCCCCCAAAAGCTGCTGCATATTGATCTTGCTTACCACCACTCAATCCCAAATCCTTACGTTCAATTTCATAAGCTAGACGCGACGTCTCGTAATCTCCTAAAGGAAGTGACAACCACTCAATAAAAGCCTTTAATATACAAACAACCATAGTAGAGGATGTTCCTAATCCTGATCCAGCAGGCGCATCATTATAAGTTGTTATTTTGAATGACTTAGGCTCAAGCCTATAATCACGAATAATACGGTTATACACACCTTTTATGAGACTTGCTTCTCCATCAATCTCTAATTGAGACATAGAAAGGTAACTTTTGCAACATTGTGCATCATAAGCATTAATCTCAATCCTACCGCTGTTGGTCTCTTCAATAGTACAATAAGCATATAAATTAATTGTTGCATTGAGAATCAACCCTCCATAAATATCACTATAAGGTGATACATCACTTCCACCACCAGCCAATCCCAGACGTAATGGCGCTTTACTTCTTACAATCATTTTATTGAAATATATAAATTATTCATATAGTCAAAAATATAGAACATCCTTTACTCTTTTAGCTAGCTGAATGAAACGATATGTCCAATTAATGATAAATGCATCATTGAAGGAAATAATATTTTTTCCAACCGCCTTATCTAATAAGAGGCGTATTTGAGATTTTGAGATTGCTTGAGAATAATGTACCACTAAACGAAAAAAAGCATACTTTGTAAATCGGTAGACAGATGATTTATGAAAGAACTCATTTATCCAATGAGTAAACTCAATATCAGCAGTAAGCTTCCGGAGCACCATTTTATTATCCATATTAGGTGTTATATTTTTTTTGCTCTTACGCCAATATACATAATCTCCAGAAATAGTTTTAATACCTTTATCAGCTCCTATTTTCACCCATGTAGCTATATCACTTCCCCATGCTAAATCAAAGTGCTGAAAACCACCTGTACAATTATAAATATCCCTTAGAAAAATATACTCTACTACAAAACTATCTAACCGAGCCGACGCTTTCCGACGATAAAAAGTCTCACTATCTATCACCGATGGATAAACAGTTGGAATTCTCACTATCTGATTTTCACAATCAACAATCTTTACATCAAAATGATAAATGTCAAAAGCTCCATTATCTATTGCTATTGTATTAAAAAAACATTCTACACAACGAGGCCCCATAATATCATCATCAGAAAACAGCCACAGCCAAGGCTCATTCTGTGTCAGTTGTATACAACGGTTCCATTGTGCAACGAGATCATGCCCACCAAAATTCACTTCAAATCTTCTATAAACAATATCCAATTGCTTCGAATATTGTTCTATAAGACTCTTAAAATCATCTCTACTACAATCCTCACCAATATAAACAGTGAAATCTTTACATGTCTGTTGCGCTAAAGAGAATAATACAGTCTCAAAGAAGTCTACCTTATAGGCAGGTATTACAATTGCTAATTTTTTCATTAATCAACTTTATAGAAAATGAAGATATGTCCCTCCCAAAGTATACCGCAAATCAATAGAACGTTGCGCCAAAACTTTTGCTGGTATTCCTCCACATATAGTAAAAGGCGGAATATCCTTAGTAACTACGGCACCAGCTGCTATCACTGCTCCCTCCCCAATAGTAACACTATGCAAAATTGTTACATTAGGGCCAATCCATACACGGTTCTTTATATAAATAGGACCACGATTCGTTTTCATAGATCGAAAGTATGGATCATTATAATCATGACCACCTGTCCAAAGAGAAACATTAGAAGCAATATTAACGTTTTCACCGATATAGATTCCTCCACGCCTCGCATCCAGAATACTATTATCTCCAACGACAGAACCTTTTCCTATCATCAACATCCATGGTGCACGAATTTCACTTCCATAATATAATACTGAATTCTTTTCCATTTTTACCAAGAAAATATACTTGTAAAAGAAATCACGTATATGATGTGAAGGAATATCCGAAATTATTTTGATCATCCAACGAAAATAACCATCCACAATATTGATCAATCCTCTTTTATCTATTCGTTTGAACAATTTTTTAGAACAAGAAGAAGAAGTAATGCCAGAATCCCTAATTTCACTCACCTCACCTTCAGGATTAGCCATGTTTTTGCGACGATGCAGCCAACAATAAGCCATTAGTAAAGGAGAAGTAAATAGCAGTAACCAATACTTAATAAATACAACTATTAGTATAAACAGAACAACCGATAAATTCATAATCTCATTATCGTTTCAACATTTCATTATAAATATTCAGGCGCCGCTGTACAGAAGCTTCCGGTGAATACATCTCCATTAGTTTCTCATGAGCAGCTTTTGTCAGATTATGTTGTAAAACCTTATCTGTTGCTATTTTTAAAACACCAGTAGCAAAAGCTTGAGGCTCATCAGCTATGATACACTCTTTTCCATTTATAAAATCAAGTCCTTCTACACCTACTGTGGTAGTAACGAAAGGCGAATAGAAATTGACCGATTCTAATATTTTCATACGAATACCGCTACCTATTAAAATAGGTATTACCATAATACATTCAGATATAACCATAGCCAAGTTATCTACAAAGCCACAAAAAAACAAATTTCTATACTTCTTCTGATATTCTGTTTTAATTTTCTCATCCCATTTTCCTATAATTTTAAAAGTAAAATTGGGATTTTCTTTGAGTATCAAAGACCAAACATTATCTAAGAACCAAGTAACTCCATTCAAGTTTGGATTATGACCAGAACCACCAATAAAACAGATACTACTCCGTTCACATTCCTTATATGCTATATTATCAGGTAAAGGAATAAAGGAAGGAGAAGCTGAAATAGGTGCTCTTACCCCATCACACATCAGGATATTCTTATCAATATCAGTCATTGTTATTACTTGGTCGTATTCATTTAACGCATTAATTTCCTGTATCCGTTGCATCGTGGCTAAATAGCGTACGCTAGAAGGATATTCACGCTGCTGAATCAGACGTTCCTTAGCAATGTATTGAATTTCATGTTGAATGAACACCTTCTTTACAGTATTAGGAATAGCATAAACCATATATAGCTGTTCAAAATATTCATTTTGAACAATATCAATCCGCTCTTTTTTTATAATTTCATTTACAAAATCAATATAAGCATCTTTATATATAGGTGTAGCCAAATATGGCTGTTTCAAAAATTTCCGGGTTATAATACGGTGCAGACGAAATAATGAGTATTGCGACTTGATGCCATCTTTATTTTTATAATATTCAAAAGGGTAAACTTTAACCTTTGGTAATTGTTTTTCCAACAAATATTGACAGGCCATTTGTTTCTTAAAGAATACAGGATAGATCAAAGTTATATCTATCATATTCTGCAACTCCATTAACATATTAAACGACCCCTGCTTTCCTCCGTCTGTAGCAGGATAAGGCATCCATGGCAATGTAATAAGATATTTCATAAAACATTATTTAGACTTAAAAACTTCCAAAATAGAACTCATCATTTGCTCATAGTTATTATAATAATTCAAAGCTGTTTTTTGACATGCTATTACATCAAAATATAATATTTGATTAATCACAATATCAACAGGTGGACATTTCCAAAAGCGAGAATACGCATTGATACGATTATCAAGTAAAGAAAAACGTGACATAATATCATAAATTTTACTCGATTCTTCGACACATACACAACGTGCATATTTAAGTACACCATAGGTATCAAAACAAAAACATGGTACTGCATTATGTAGAGCCACAACAATAGGATGCATATTTTCCCCAATATATCCTTTAGCATATTTTATCAAGGCATACCAATCTAATGGAGGTAGCGGAGTAGTAATAGAAAAATCAAAATTATGCTTAAACTCAATACCAGTCGGCATAGGAAGAGCAACACATTCTAAATATAGCTTTTTCATTTCTGATTTTAATTTATCCATCCATAGCATATTATCAAGCATTCTACATTTCATGCTTACAAGAACATAATTTTCAGGCAAATGATATTTTAAAAGAATATCTTCTTTTGAAGGAATGAATTTAGCACAATTATAATTAAAGGCAAATACTGGATCGGGAGTTATATTTGGTATTATTGCCCCTTTTGTTATATAAGTAATCATATCACGAGTCCATATATCTCGAACCGAAATATATTCGAAGTGAGACAAATTATTACTCATTTTATGCTTTACCGAACGCGCTATCAATCTATATTTCGCATTCTGTGATGATGCAGACATAATCACCATTGGAATTTTAGACCCAAGTTTATCATAAAATGTACCCCAAAAAGCATTAGGATACTCACGTTCAGATGTAGTTTTATTAACACGTACAACTGTTTTGGTTGGAAAATCCAATCTACCCCAAAAAGACGAACACTGAAGAACTGCATCACTGCCAATAATTATACCTTCTATTTTTTCATCCTTTATCACTTGACAAATATCATCATCATTACGACATATTTTGGTCTGCGGAAAATATTTCTCTACAAAATGAAAATGCTCTTGTGGTTGCTTCTGAGTTTTAATACTTGTGAAACGAGCTTCAAAATCTTCTGGCTCCCACTTAATCAAAATAGGATTATATCCGTGATTCTGTAGATAGCTTATCGTAGATAGTGCTTGTAAATTAGCCCCAAAATTAGGGACATTAGCAAATGTTAGAATTCCGATCTTCATTATTTATTAATATATTTTCTTGTCCGATACTTACTAAATAAAAAGCAGAAAAAAAGAGTAAACAAAATTTCAAGATTCCCCCAATCCCCTTGAAGAACAAAGAAAAAAACACCATTGATCAGTGTGTAGGCTAACATTCCCAAAGCTATGAACTTAGGCAGTGTCAGTACATTGTAAGGTCGCATTTTCTTTACCATAAAAAACGATAAAAGCAAACCAATAACAATAGTGCCAACAAAACCAAACTCAATATTCAGACCGCCTATAAATGTATAGAATACATGGGTGTCAACACCTGTAATATTATCAAGCCACTCCCATTTTTCACGTGTTGTTTTAAAATTTGAGGAAATTCCCATAAGCTTACGAAAAAAAACAAAATATGCCTCTCCCCATGTATTACCTTTTAACTCATAGAAAAAATGTGTATTATAATTATTAAAAGACTCTCCTAAATACCGATAAAACATATAAGTGGCAAGATTACCAAAACGAGAGTTGGATATAAGAATAAAGGCTGAAGAAATAGGAACTAAGATTAAGATTAAATAAGATACAATCTTTTTTTTCAATCCTACATTCATAAAAACAGATAGAAACACAAAAATAAAAACTAAAAAGAAAAATGTCATTATCATTACGGCTCTACTTGCATATGCTGTAAACATATATACAGGAAAACATAAAGAAGTGACGAGAAATATCTTAAGAAGTTTTCTATGTGTTTTTATGACAAGTAAACCGTAAGCGGCAATCAAAATAACAACATTGCGTGCGCCCATATATAGACGACATAATATGTTAAAAAAATAATTTGGAAATTGTACAATCTCAGATTCATCATATGTATCATTACGATAATCACCAATATTTGAAGAAAGTATTGCTTTTAAAAATGAAGGAAATAAAATAATATATAACACTATCTGAATAAAAAGAAGTATCCAAACCAAATTTATGAAGAAGTTAGAATTTAACGTTTCAATTCGAGTGATTCTAGTATTATCATATCTGATAATAGGATATGCAAAAAGAAGAATAACAGGTATAAGATATAAAAATGGTATAATTGAATACGTCTCCCTCCCCCGCATATAATGAAACAACTCGTGCTCATGATACAGTAATGCTCCCCATGCACAAATCGAATAATATGCCAATATATAGAAAGCGATATTTAACTTCCTATTTTTCCAATAGTGGTAAACTGCTAATATAGAAAAGACAGCAGCGTTAAATATCAATATTTGTAATTCTGACATTTATTTGATTTTTTGTTCACCCATAAATAGCTTGGCTATTATTGGAGTTTTCTTAATACTCTTTTAATAATTTGTTTCACTATTTTTTTAGTGATAACATATTTGCTATCACCAAAATACTTCTTATATGCAGCATCAAACCCTCTTAAAAGATAAAATTCCCAAAACTCTTGTCGTCTTTGATTAGAACATGTAGGGCGAATTAAGCATGGCTGCATAGCTTCATCTTTCGTTATCTTCCACAAATCAATAGAATCGTAAAGTTTGTTTATCAAGTCTAACCCCATATTAGTATTCACCATTAATAATGAAGTACCTTCACATGAATACAAATCCGGGCGATTCTTCTTGTCGTCCCAAAAATCAGCTATTGTAAAATCTCCAGGACGGTCCAAGTTAGAATACTTACAAGAGTGACAAGAAGGACGATTTATCATTTGAGAAAAAAATATTTTTCCCCAATTAACTACCCAAACAGGATCGACAGCTTTCTGGCCGTTTTCAAAATAAAAACAATAAGAGAAGCGATGACTCCACCCATAAGTTTGTTTGTACCTCATGTTGATAGACATGACCTTTTGGCCAAGTTTCGTCGAACACATATTTATATATTGCTTATATATAAGTGGACTAGGAACAGCATGGCAAACTAAATCAACCGTTAGTAAATTCTCATATGGTTTACGTAAAAAAAGCTTAAGCCCTTCTACTTGACAAGGAGAACCTGTAAACAAAACCCAGCGATCGCTTTTTAAATAAGTCTTTATCTGATTGTAAACATCTTGAATTTCACTCTGGACATATTTTGACCCCATAAAACTCCTTATACCTTCCATCGTTTCCGAAAAGCTATGTCTCACTACTCCATCGTTATCATATTCTACACCACAAACAACCCCTCCCAATTCTATTACAGATCCTGCAATAGCTGTAAAAGCACCACCACTAGAACTGTTCCGTAACGTTACAATATTTTTATGGCGAGCTGCAAAATATGCTTTTGGAGTTGGCCTTATATCCTTCACCTTTCTATAAAGAATAGGACAAGCCATCTCACAAAGTCCACAATTGATGCATTTACCTTCCTCAATCATAGGATATTTAAAACCTTCCACATCTTCCTTAAAAACTATCGCATTATGATTGCAGATTGACAAGCATGCAGAACATCCACAACAATCCTCTGATTTTTTTATTTTTATCATGATCCTCAACAGCTTATTTGATATGATTACAAGTTATTTTTTATAAGCTTACGCACTTGATCAACGACAAATACTCTTTCACTTGCTTTGCAACCCACAAAAAAGATAGCCATAAATGAGCATATGATACATGAGAAAGATAAGATCAAGAACGAATAAAATGATGATTGTAATCGTAATGAGATTAAATAGGGAATTGCAACTGAAAATATCGTCACAGCACATATATTAAAGAAAACATTCTTCATATAGCTTTTAACAGGCAATTGTATCATACTACGAAGCATAAATAAACGAAGTGCCAAACAACATAATGATATACCAATAGCCACATAAAGAGTAATTTCTGGTGCATAACCTCGTTCTAACAATATATATGAAATAGGAAAATTCATCATTTGCATACCGCCTACAACTATTTGGTAATTTCTAATACTGCCTGTTGCCAGCATCGCAGTAATCAAAGGATTTGATATTGATTCACACATGGCAAAGATCAAGACTAAACGGACAAATATGATTGTATAATCAGGAACAATTTTTAACCATATTGATAATATATATTCTGTACTCATGAGTACTGGTAATGACAAAAATAGTAACATATAAAAAGATAATCTTGCCCCCTGAAAAATCAAAGTAAACATGTATTTACTATCACCTACAGCAAATGATTTTGTTATCTGTGGATTTAATGCTGTCATAAAGTTTTGAGCGAAACTATTAATTGCATGATTAACCTGTACAGCCATCCCTCTTGCAGCATTGACAGTTGGACCACAAAAAAGATTTATAGCAATATTTACGCCTTGATCTCTAAGGATTGCTGAAGATGCCCCTATAAAATTCCAACCCGAAAAGCTCAACATTCTTTTCAATAGGAATCTATCGATTCGACAAAAACATTTACATTCCTTAAAATGTCGCCTACAATATATAAAATAAGCAAAGGTTATAACAATTGCTACCACCAACAACAAAGCCCCATAAACAATCAATTTATCTACTGACATTAATACTAATAAATAAACAATTAAGAGTTTAAGTGACACCTCCAGAATACTAACATAAGCAAATGCAGACATTCGTTCGTGTGCAATAATTAAAGCATTAAAGGGAATACAAATCAAATTGACTCCAAAGGTAAAAATTGAGAACTGAAGCACCCAATTTGCCGCATTCATACGAACTTCGGGTATATTCATTTTATTATTAAGAAACCACACTCCTATAAGCTCAGCAAGTATAACGACCACTAAAGCCATTAAAAACTGTATAACTACTGCTGTAGAAAATACCGTCTTCAGTCTTCGTAGATCACCTTTGCCCAACTCAATAGTTATAAAGCGACTAATGGCAGAAGACAATGAGGTAGATATAATAGCAAACATAGTTACTACTCCCCCTACCACATTATAAATACCAAAATCTTCAACCCTCAACGTAGCTAGTACCACACGGCTAGTATACAATGATACCATCATGGTAAATAACATACGGAAATAGAGAAGAAAAGTATTCTTAGCTATTCGCTTATTATTGTAATTAGTAGTTATCAAATATAAAACAATTATTCAGTAAATATCCGGAACTTCGTATCCAACTCCAACTTTAGATGTTTACAACATCAAAAGCTATTTTTCATATTAGTACTTTAATTATTATGTGAATAAAAAGGCTCTATATAAAAGAGAATATTCATTCATTCCTATATATGGAATCGTAATACTCCTGATAATCACCACTTGTCACATTGTCCATCCATACCTCATTATCTAAATACCATCTCACAGTCCTTTCGAGACCTTCTTCAAACTGCAAACTCGGCTCCCAGCCTAACTCTTGTTTCAGCTTAGCGGAGTCAATTGCATAGCGTAGATCGTGCCCCTTTCGATCAGAAACATATGTAATTAAATCTAAGGAATAACCTTCGGGATAACCTAGTAACCTATCAACAGTTTTAATAAGAACCTTAATAATATCTATATTCTTCCATTCATTGAACCCACCAATATTATATGTCTCTGCTATTTTACCTTTGTGAAAAATAAGATCAATGCCCCGAACATGGTCGATTACATACAACCAATCACGAACATTTTCTCCTTTGCCATACACGGGCAATGGTTTACGACAGCGAATATTATTGATGAATAATGGTATAAGTTTTTCAGGAAATTGGTAAGGGCCATAATTATTGGAACAATTCGTTACAATTGTAGGCATATTATAAGTGTCGTGAAAAGCACGTACAAAATGATCACTACTTGCTTTAGAAGCAGAATACGGACTGTGTGGACTATACCTCGTGGTTTCCTTAAAAAAATCATGACCATAAGGTCCCCTACCGTCCTTATTGCCACTAGGATTCGTTAAATCCAATGCACCATAAACTTCATCTGTAGATATATGATAAAAACGCTTGCCTTCATAACCTTCAGAAAGAGACTCCCAAGTTAATTTAGCCGCTTGAAGCAGAGAAAGGGTTCCCATTACATTCGTACGAGCAAAAGTAAAAGGATCATTAATACTACGATCTACATGACTTTCAGCTGCCAAGTGAATAACCCCATCTATCTTATACTCACTAAACAACTCTATCATTTTTTCAAAATCACAGATATCAGCCTTTACAAAAACATAATTAGGCTTATCTTCAATATCTTTCAGATTAGCTAAGTTTCCAGCATAAGTCAATTTATCCAAATTGATAATACGATAGCTGGGATATTTATTCACAAACAGACGGACAACATGACTACCAATGAAACCAGCACCACCAGTGATCATTATATTTCTTGAGAATTTCATGATTAATTATTTTCTTTAAGTTCATTAATACATTTCACAAGAGAATCTTTCCAATAAGGAATCTCTACACCAAAAGCCAGCTTCAATTTTGTTTTATCTAATACTGAGAAATGAGGACGTTTTACTTTACTAGGAAATTCATCACTATGGCAAGGTTGAATATCACAACTATTTCCACTCAATTCACAGATTTCTTTAGCAAAATCATACCATGAACAAACACCCTCATTACTGAAATGATAGATACCTTGTTTGTGATATTGATCCCCCTCAATCACTCTATAAATAATATCAGCCAAATCTTTTGCATATGTAGGTGTACCAATCTGATCAAAAACAACTCTCAATTTATCTTTATCAGCGGTTAACTGTCGCATAGTCTTAACAAAATTCTTACCAAATTGAGAATACAGCCAAGCTGTACGAAAAATCAAATAATTACAGCCCACACGTTGGATGCTTTGTTCTCCTGCTCTTTTTGTTTTACCATAAATACCTAAAGGATTAGTTTCACAGTCTTCTCCACATGGCATATTCTTATCACCTTGAAATACATAATCAGTCGAAATATGAATTAAAGTAGCATTAACTTCTTTTGCAGCAATAGCCAAATTCTCTACAGCTTTATTATTCAATAAGTCTGCCATATCATAATCATCTTCTGCTTTATCTACATTCGTATAAGCAGCACAGTTAACAATTACCTTTATATTATCCAAATGTATCATATTACGAATAGCATCTAAATCTGTAATATCCAACTCTGCAACATCAGTAAATATATAATTATTCAAACTTGTAGCTGCTATGCATCGCATTTCATTACCAAGCTGCCCATTAGCTCCAGTTACTAGAATATTCATTATTTAATATAGACTTTCATTATAGTTAAACAACCAAGAAGCATCTTTCAATAATTCATGATGATTATCCTTCTCAGACAAAACAATCTCATTTGCCGGAACTCTCCAATCAATACCCAAATCAGGATCATCCCATGCCAAAGCCCCTTCACTTTGCGGAGCATAGAAATTATCACATTTATATTGAAAAATAACTTCATCCGTCAGCACACTGAATCCATGAGCAAAACCACGAGGAATAAAAAATTGACGATGATTATCTTCTGTCAGTTCTACAGATACATACTTTCCAAACGTTGGTGAGCCTTTGCGAATATCTACCGCAACATCCAAAACAGCACCTTTAATAACACGAACTAATTTACTTTGTGCATAAGGAGGCTTCTGAAAATGTAAACCTCGTAGCACCCCATAACCAGACTTACTCTCATTATCTTGTACAAAATTCACTTTACGAATTTTCTCATTAAATTCCCGTTGCGAGAAAGATTCGAAGAAATAGCCACGATCATCCTTAAACAAACGAGGTTCAATAATGAACACACCTTCTATAGCTGTTTTAATAACTTCCACTGTGATTATTTTGAAAATTAAATATTAAGTTTATTTCTGTGTTAACTCATCAATTACCTTTAACAAATATTGTCCATACTGATTCTTTAGCATAGGCTGGGCCAGTTCGCGCATTTTATCAGTAGTAATCCATCCATGACGTAAGGCAATACCTTCCAAGCATGCTACCTTCAACCCTTGACGTTTCTCAATAACTTCAATAAAAGTACTGGCTTCGGATAAAGAATCATGAGTTCCTGTATCCAGCCAAGCGAATCCACGACCTAGCAGCTGCACTTTAAGTTCCTGATCATTCAGGAATTGCTGATTCACTGTCGTAATCTCTAATTCACCACGCAATGACGGCGTGATATTTTTAGCTACTTCCACCACTTTATTCGGATAGAAATAAAGACCGACTACTGCATAATTAGATTTTGGCTGAACAGGTTTTTCTTCTATACTCAGAACATTCCCTATTTTATCAAATTCAGCAACACCATAACGTTCAGGATCGGCAACCCAGTATCCGAAAACAGTAGCTTTATTCTCTTCTTCTGCAGTATGCACAGCTTCTTTCAGCATATGGGTGAAACCCTGACCATAGAAAATATTATCACCTAGTACCAGACAAACGGAATCGTTACCGATAAATTCTTCTCCGATAATAAATGCTCGGGCTAATCCATCCGGAGAAGGTTGCTCTGCATATTCAAAATGTACACCATAATCTGAGCCATCTCCTAAAAGACGTTTAAAGCCCGGAAGATCATAAGGAGTCGAAATTATCAGAATCTCACGTATACCAGCCAACATCAATACCGAAATAGGATAATAAATCATTGGCTTATCAAAGATAGGGAGCAGTTGTTTGCTCACTCCTTTTGTGATCGGATACAAACGAGTACCTGAACCACCGGCTAAAACAATTCCTTTCATTGACTTGTTATTAGTACTCAAGATTTGAGTGGCAGGGTATATATCCTTCCACTCAAAAAAATGAATATTTTATTAAATAAATAGATTACCTTCCGAGATTAAAAAAACAGTTCTAAAGGTCAAACATGAAGTGTCCGACAACAAGGTGTTGAGCAGATGATCGTAATGTTATGATTAGTTGATTTTTTCGCAATACCACTTGGGAATATGTAGCATGACGCCGATAGTAGCTAACGTAACAACTACGTAATAGCTCTTCTTGTATTGCGTGAGTTTGCCTTCAAGTCCGGCAAACGGGCCACGGATCACCCGAACTGCTTGTCCGGGACGGGCTTCTGCTGTTACTGTATCGACATAAAGAGTTCCTTTATAATTAGGATCGCATACGGCACGGAATTCCAACATCTCACAGTCTGGAATCTCATAACACCGCCGTGTACTCCGGTCACGAACAAGCAAAAAAGGTATAGTACAATCTTTTACCCTTTCTAATAGTTCTTTTTCCGTAAATTCTTTCTCGATAAACAGCAGATTGTGTACAGCTGGAGTCAGTTTCCGATGCTTTTTACCATCAAGCGTCTCATGCTCAATATATCGCATCGGAATAAAATAATTTACCCCTTTTTTTTCCAAATATTTCCCCAAATGTTCTTCTTTACAATAGAAGGTTTGTACAGCATACCATGCCTTCCTTCCCTCTGTTTGTCGTTCTTTGTCCAAATCATTCATTATCACCCATTACCCCTTGTTTTTTATTTCATCACTTACTTAAAAGACAAAAGCGCCCTGACTTTCACAAATGAAATCCATTTATGAAGCAGTAGCGCATCTCTTAAGGATTTAGCCTTTTTATCTTATCTCCATATAAGAACCAAGGTTCATAGAGAAACGGATACAGTACTAAAACGATGCAAAAGTAATACAATTTAATAAAAGAACATACTTTTACAGCTTTTATTTTGCCTGCAAAGATGTTAAACTCCTGCCTGCTTAAACAAAAATTCCTCTAAGTGTATCGCAATGAAACACTTAGAGGAATTACACATATTACAACGATATTTCTTACTTCTTAGCTTCCTGACGGCTTTCAATGATTAAGACTCCTTTTTTCAAGCCTTTACCCGTAGCTTCAAGGGTTATTTTGCCTGGCTGCTCTGTCGAAGATACAATAGCAGTCATCATACCACTGAAGACTTTCATCTTCGGACGCTGGAAAGATTCCAAGGAAGCTGCATTACCATTAGCTCCTGCACGGTAACTACCCTCTCCCTTCACTTTGAAACTGATTTCATGTGAGGCATCCGGACACAAATTACCGTCTCTATCTACCACTCGCACTGTCACAAAAGATAGATCTTTTCCATCCGCCTTGATTACATTACGATCAGCTACCAATTCAATATGATCCGGTTTACCGGCTGTATGGAGTTCTTTTTCAGCTACAGCTTTCCCGTCAGCATTATAAGCCACGACTTTCACCGTGCCTGGCTCATATTTTGTATCCATCCACATCAGGCGGTAACGGCTCTGACGTTTCAAGTTCATGATGGAAACAGAGTCAGCACTATTATCAATGGTTACGGAAAGGTCTTTGGTACGTTTCCCTTGGCTCTTTCCGTTGATGAATAATTCGGCTGAAGGATAGTTGGTATATACAAAGACAGGAGTTATCTCTCCCTCTCGTCCTTCCCAATTCCAGTGAGGAAGAATGTGAAGTGTTTCCTGTTCTTTATTCCAGTGACTACGATAGAGATAATAACGGTCTTTGGGCAGCCCTGCTAAATCGATAATTCCAAATAGTGAAGAATGACTGGGCCAATCTGTATAATAGGGAGTCGGTTCACCCAGATAATCGAATCCTGTCCAAACAAACTCTCCTATGCAATAAGGTAAGTCCTCATGCTGAATAAAATCATCCTCAGGCAGATTGGACCATGAACAAGACTCCACATCATAAGAGGAAGACTGATGATCGTCATATTTCTTCATCCATTGGCGGGTAACAGGGAATTTATATACTCCACGCGAACTAACCGTAGAAGCAGTCTCACTACCCAAGACTATCTGTTGAGGAAGTTTTTTATAATTCTCCTGATATTTATGTGGCCTATAATTAAATCCCGCAATATCCATTACTGCCGCCATATTATTATTGACTACAGCATCCGGCGCATCCATCCCCTGTGTGACAGGACGTGTCGGATCTTCACGATGACAAAGTTCCTGTAGAAAATAAGACATCTTAGGTCCTTTATTTCCATCCCATTGTTCGGGAACCTCATTTCCGATGCACCACATCACCACACTCGGATTATTACGATAATGACGTAGCAAGTTCGTCAAATCCTTTACTGCCCATTCGTCAAAAACATGACGATAGCCGTTCTTAACCTTCATAGCCTTCCATTCATCAAACGATTCCGCCATCACCATCATTCCCATCTCATCACAAGCTCTGATTAACTCAGGAGCAGGCATATTATGAGAAGTACGAATCGCATTACAACCCATATCTTTCAAAATACGAATCTGACGACGAATAGCAGCATCATTCACAGCGCCTCCCAAGGGGCCGAGATCATGATGATTGCATACGCCTTTGAATGAAGTTCTCTTTCCATTTAAGAAAAAGCCCTTATTGGGAATGACCTCAATAGTACGAATACCGAAAGATGTTGTATATTCATCCTTCAGTATATTGCCTTCATAGACTTTAGAGACAGCCTGATAAAGAACAGGAGTTTCCGGGCTCCATAAAGCCGGACGACTAACAACAAGTTCCTGACTGAAGATATTATCATCAAAACGGGAACCTTGTTTTTCATCAGTAGTTATTACTTTTCCATCCTTATCTTTAAGTTCAGTCACTATACGGTATGCATCAAACTGTTTTCCGGAAGGTACGACCAAAGTCGTTTTTATATTCACTTTCGCATAATCATCCTTCACTACCGGAGTAGTTAACTGTGTACCCCATGTCGGAATATGAGCATCTTCCGTTACTACCAGATGTACATTTCTGTAAAGTCCGGCTCCCGGATACCAACGGGAAGATTCTGTCTCATTCTCCAGACGAACAGCTAAAGTATTCTTTGTCCCCTCTTTCAGATAGGGAGTTACATCCAGATAAAAGGTATTGTATCCATAAGGCCAATAACCAGCCTCCTGACCGTTAATATACACACGAGCATGGCTCATAGCTCCGTCAAAAATTAATGTAGCCTTTTTCCCTTTGACAAAAGAGGGAGCATCAAAATTCAGCCGATACCAACCCACTCCGACGAAAGGAAGACCACCTGTACGTCCGGCATGTTCCATCGCTTCTTTTTGTCCGTCTTGCGCAATGGCTGTCAATTGCCTGTCATTATCTATACCAAAAGGTCCATAAATAGCCCAGTCATGGGGTACTACCACAGATTGCCACTTGATATCATTATAGTCAGGCTGAATAAAATCAGCATTATCTTCACGTGTAAACTTCCACCCTTTCTCAAAAGTATACGAGGTTCGTACTTGTGCACTGATCACAGAGAAAGAAAAAAGGAGGGCTATTCCTAATAAGTATCTAATATTTATAGTCATAAATTATACATCTGATTATTTCACTACTATTTCATCTGTAAATATCCATCCGCCAAACTCTTCTCCGGCACGAGCCTGATAACGTATATACCGTCCTTCAGCACTGCCTTCCCATGAAATACTAATAAATTTAATAGCTTCTTTTCTATTTACTTCAAAAGTATATTGTTTCAATTCTGTGAAGTTTGCTCCATCATCAGAAATGGAAATAGTAACAGATTCAGGCAAAAAGACCTCTGCCCCTACCACTTGCATAAAATCAGCAGAGACAGAATGGACAGCAGTTTCCGTACCCATATCAATGGTAACATCCAATCGCTTTTTATCGATAAAACCTTGCCAGGATCCATCTCCATAAGTCCAGTCGCCACGAATACCATCAGTAAGAGCTGTATTTCCCTGCGCAGGATAGTGAGGACTATACGGAGCATTATAAATCACCTTTTTCCCCACAGCCAAATGACTTATCGGCTTCAAAGACTCCGGACGACTTCCTATCTCATTTTTAAGATCAAAAGTATGATATCCTTTCGCTTGCAAATCATCAACTGCTTTCAATGCACGATTATGAAAGTCTGTCCATGATTTACGTTCGGAAGCCGACCAAGCCACTTCTGCCAAAGCAAGGATACGAGGATATATCATATATTCCATATGCTCCGGAGTGGGGATATATTCTGCCCATAGATTTGCCTGCACACCATAAACAAGTTTTGCCTGTTCTACAGTTAAAGAATCTGAAACCGGATTATATGAATAAACCTTCTCCAATGGCAAATATCCTCCGATGGCTTCCGGCTGAGAATACGGAGCATCCTGATAACTATCCAAATAACAATATTGACCGGGAGTCATAATTGCCTGATGACCGGAACGGACAGCAGCAATACCTCCCTCTTCGCCACGCCATGACATTACAGTAGCATTAGGAGCCAGACCACCTTGAAGAATTTCATCCCAACCCAGCAACTTACGTCCATGTGCATTCAGAAACAGTTCAATACGATGAATCAGATAGCTTTGTAGCTCGTCTACATTAGAAAGATGTTCATCCTGCATCCTTTTCTGACATTTCGGACAAGTCTTCCAAGCCGCCTTACCAGCCTCATCGCCTCCTACATGAATATATTCCGATGGAAAAAGCTCCATTACTTCAGTAAGCACATTTTCTAAGAAAGTGAATGTTTCTTCATTTCCAACACAAAAATCTGCGTTTTTATAAGGTTCACCCGAACAGGAGAGTTGCGGATAAGCAGCCAATACTTCTTCTGAATGAGCAGGCATCTCGATTTCAGGAATGATTGTGATATAATGCTGCTGCGCATATGCAATAATCTCCTTCATGTCATCCTGAGTATAATAACCACCGGAAGCACCAGGCTCATCAAAACGGAGATATTTCCGTCCGCCATTCCACCACTTCTTCCAGTTGGCATCAGTACGCCAGGCGGCAAATTCCGTCAATAAAGGATATTTCTTTATTTCAAGTCTCCATCCTGCCGCATCCGTCAAATGCAAATGCAAACGGTTTAGTTTATAAAATGCCAATGCGTCTATCTGTTTCTTCACAAATTCTTTAGAGAAGAAGTGGCGGGAGACATCCAGCATCATCCCACGATAAGCAAAACGAGGGGTATCCTGTACTTCAACAGAAACTATAGAATAACCCGTGCCCGAAGGCTGAGATAATTGCAACAGTGTCTGAATTCCATAAAACAACCCAGCACCGGAAGAAGCCTGAATCAGAATATGTTCAGGAGTAACGGATAATATATAACTTTCCGGTGACACCAACTGAGGATTCTTTTCTGTTATCAATAAAGACAAGACATTCTGTTTATCTTTCTTTTTCCCTTCCTTAAATTGTACAGGTAATGCAGTTTTCAGATAGTCGCCCAGAAGAATAGCTTCTTCTCCTTGTAAGTTTGTATAAAGCTTTGTTTTTTCAGAGAGTAAAAAAGAGCCCGTACCCTGTTCCATCTTTAAGGGAACAGGAATTACGGACTGTGCATTAATGGGATGTGCACAAAGACACATCCCGATTACCCATAAGAAAAGACAAACTTTAGTGTATCTCTTTCTTATATTCATTAATTAATTGTGATTTCGTCTACAAATAAAAAGCCTGGATAACTCTTACCACCATGCCATTCCGGAATACTTTTCTCGGGTGAAGCTATAACTTTCACATATTGTGCAGTTACAGGTGTAAATGTTAGTTTATGGTCATAAACACCATTTTTATCAGTTTCCTTCATTGCAGGATAAGCTTCAGATGCCACTTTCGTGAAGTTTGTGCCGTCTTCTGAAACTTCTACAGAGAGTCCTCTTGTATCAAAAACCCAATCTCCCTTCTCTACGCAAGTAGAAATGGCAACGCTTGAAATCTCTGTTGGTTGTTTGAGATCAATAGTCACATCCATATCATTTCCTCTAAATGCAATCCAGCGTCCGGTTTTATAGTTACCATTTCCTTTCAAGCCATCTACCAACGTAGAGACACCTTTGAACTCATATTGTTTATTCACCGGCTGATTAGCAACAATCGGCTTCATGCTTGATTTACTGAAATCGATTTTCTCAGAAACGACACGACTATTTCCAGTAGGGCGAATAGCTATAGCCGAGAAGTCTGCATTTTCCTTAATCTTCAAAGCGCCATCATAAACGGGAGAAGTACTAGTCGGCTCTGTACCATCTAGCGTGTAGTGGATTGGCGCATTGTCAATTGTAGTAAGTGTAATGTCTAAAGTACCATCAGCCGGATTCGGAGTAAATTCTGCTTTTACGTCAAATACGTGCTTTGCATAATTATATCCTTCTGCATCATACCACTTAATCAGTCGTGGAAGACGAGACAAGAAATCTTCGTAGTTCTTCTTATCAGGTGTTGACCACTGGACTTCACACAAAGCAGCCCAACGAGGCAAGACCATATATTGAGCATGAGAGAAAGTAGCAATATATTCTGTCCAGAGATTAGCCTGTACACCTTTTATATACTGCTGTTCTTCCGGAGTAAGGGAAGCCGGCATCGGCTCATAGCTGTACACCCTTTCCATCGGCAAATAACCTCCGATACCGAAAGGTTCATTCTCAGTATCTTTAGCCTGATAATAATCAAAATACAGATAAGTGTTCGGGGTCATGATCACATCATGTTTCTGCTTGGCAGCTTCAATACCTCCACTTTCGCCACGCCATGACATAACTGTTGCATTAGGAGCAAGTCCGCCTTCGAGAATCTCATCCCAACCGATAATCTGACGTCCGTGATCGTTCAGGAACTTCTCTATATGATTGATAACGAAACTCTGCAAACGTTCTTCCTTACTATGATTCTTATCCGATTTCAAGCCCAACGCTTTGATACGTGCCTGACATTTCGGACATTTCTCCCATCTTACCTTCGGACATTCGTCACCACCTACATGGATATACTCTGAAGGGAAGATTTCAATCAATTCGCCATATACATCTTCCAGGAATTTCAGAACCTGATCGTTGCCGGCACAAAGTACATCATCAGCTACTCCCCATTGTCTCCAAACTTCATACGGTCCACCGGTACAACCCAATTCCGGATAAGCGGCAAGGGCAGCCAGCATGTGTCCCGGAAGGTCAATCTCAGGAACAACAGTGATATAACGTTCTGCGGCATAATCTACAATTTCCTTAGCCTGTTCCTGTGTATAGAATCCACCATAGGGTGTATTGTCATATTCACCGGAGTTACGTCCGATGACCGTTCCCGATCTTTGAGAACCTATTTCCGTCAACTTCGGATATTTCTTGATTTCCAGACGCCATCCCTGATCGTCAGTGATATGCCAGTGCAAACGGTTCATGTTGTGCAAAGCCAGCATATCAATATAAGTCTTCACTTCATCAATTGTGAAGAAATGACGACTAACATCGAAATGTGCACCACGATAACCGAAACGAGGAGCATCCTTAATTTCAACAGCAGGCAATGCTACATCAGCACCCAAAGCAATAGGCAATGATTTACGCAAAGTCTGAATACCATAGAAAACTCCGGCTTCTGTAGGGGCAGTTATCGTGACACCTTGATCGGTGACTTTCAACTGATAAGATTCAGGGTTTTCTACTTCTGAGCCTAACGCCAGCACTATAGCATTTTTACCTTCAGTTCCGGCTTCAATCGAAAAGTCTTTTCCGGTTGCAGTCTTCAGATAATCAGCCAAAAATTGCGCATTACGCTGCATCTTCTCATTTCCTTCCGGATAAAGGATTTTCACACCGCTTTTCAAAATAAAGGGGTTTACTTGCGATGTTACAATTTCTTGTGGCAATGGGATAATCTGATAATTGGCTTCTTCTTGTACCGAGCCACAAGAGCTCATCAGTCCTGCCAGTGCCACACATCCTGTTAATTTTAGGAGTTGTTTCATAAAATAAAAATTAGGTGTTAGTAGTTAATAAATTAGTTTTATTTATAGGTTTCTCGAATATGCTTGACATTGACAGGTAATTCTTCTCCCTTCTTTATCCGGGGAGAAGTGATAATTACTTTCTTACGTTCTCCGGGTAAGAGATCAAAGAAGTTGTCACTGTAACGGGCTCCTTGCAATGGAGTCTCAATAAAAATATCTTTTGCCAACATTGATGAAAAGAGAGTCAATTCACATTTACCATCCGTCTGCTTCATTTGATAGGATACTGATGTCGGAGGAAGTTGCAAATCTTTCGTCTTTCTGAAAAAATGGACGCTCTCAGCCACCTGATGTCCCGATTTATCTTTGAGTATCAATTTCAAGAAGCTACGTCGGCAGTCTTCGGGAGTCAGCCAGCCATCCAGTTTTGCACGATAAACACATTTTGAAGTATTTGCCGGAACTTCCAACAAATGTACTTGTATCTTCTTACCCAGCGTTTTTCCATCAAAATCCACGACTTTCATTTCCAATGTCATTTGCTCCATTGTATCAAGCCGGTCTGAGATCAGATAAACACTCAAACTGTCATTCTGCTGTATAGGATTGATCAAGACCGGTGTAAAAGCACGCTTTGCCTGATAATGTAATGCCTTCCAATTACCATAATAATCAATACTTGACCAGGATACTACCGGCCAACTGTCGTTCAACTGCCAATACAATGTCCCCATACAATAAGGACGATTGCGTCTGTGAGCTTCTAATCCATGCCGCATCCCCTGTCCTTGCAAGACTAATCCGACATACACAAAATCCTCGAAACTTTCGGGAATGATATAATCACGTTCCATATAAGTACGGATCAACGAATTACCAATACTACTCTTCTGATGCGCATTCATCACTTCAGACTCAATCTGATAATCTTCAGGAGCAGCAAAAGCAGCAATGGTTTTCATTTCCGGAAATGACTGGAAACCAAATTCACTCATAAAACGCGGCAAATCGGTATCTAAAGACTCAAATGGCTTCTTTCCGTACCAGACTCCCCAATTATGACTGTCTCCTGTCCCCCATGACTCCGGACGCCCCCAGTTAGCGAGATAAGGCGAACTGTGCACATAAAAACGACCCGAATCAAATTCTTTAACCATTGAAGGCAACAGCTCACGGAACAGTTTATCATAGCCATGCATTAATCCTTGATAAACCTCCGGAGTAAACTTCTTCTCAAAGCCCCAATATTTCAGAGCTTCCAGTATTTCATTATTGCCACACCACATCGCCAAAGAGGCATGATTCCGAAGACGGCGAATATTGTAAACAGCCTCCGCCTCTACCCGTTTCAAGAAAGTAGGATCGGATGGATAAGGGGTACACGCAAACATAAAATCCTGCCAGACAAGTATCCCGTTCTCATCGGCAAGGTCATAGAAAAGATTATTCTCATATGTCCCACCGCCCCATATACGAACCATATTCATATTGGCCTCCTTCATGTCACGGAACAAAGTCTGATAGCGTTCCGTAGTAACATTAGGCAGCAGTGCATCCTGAGGAATATAATTAGCTCCTTTGGCAAACATCGGTATGCCATTGACTTCAAAATAAAAAGATTCTCCGTCCTTATCTTTTTCATTTACCACACGAATCGTTCGTAAACCAATCCGATGAGATTGTTCCGCAACAATCCGATCTCCACAAGCTATCTGAGCCGAGAAATCATACAGAGTCGGAGTTCCCCAACCATTTGGCATCCATCGTACAGGGTTCGTCACTTCAGCAGGAAGAGTGATATGATTTATCCCGGGTTGCAGGGTCACCTGCTGTTTTACTTCTGTAACGGTAGTTCCATTCAACGATACATTGACCCTTACTTCAGCCGGAATTTTCTGAGGAACGATCTGGTTTACAATCAGTTCATTAGACAGACGAGCGTTTTCATCTGTCAGCAATAATTGTCTGACATGGTAGTCAGATATGGTAGCTATGTCGTAAAAACGAAGAGTAACCGGGCGCCAGACACCACTTGTCACCATTCGGATGCCCCAGTCCCAACCGTAACTATACGGAGCCTTACGGCTGAACACACTAAGATGTTTCTCGTGATGATCGTTATCCGCCGGATAATTGAAGCCATTGGAAGCATATTGTGGCAACGTTTGCCGAATAGGTGAATGGAAATAAATATATAAGTGATTCTCGCCCTTCCGCAACACAGATTTTACAGGAAGTGTATAACCCACAAACATATTATCAGCCTTCAGCAGTAATGAGCCGTTGAGATATACGTCTGCATAGGTATCAAGACCTTCAAAAATAAGTTGGATTCCGTCACGATTCAATTGCTCTTCGGAGACTATAAAGGAGGTTCTATATTCCCAGTCCTCATTCTCCACCCATTGAATTTTCTTTTCATTCATCCCATAAAAAGGATTCGGCAGTAATTCATGACTGATCAGGTCCTGATGAACCGTACCAGGAACCGTGGCTGGCATCCACTTTTCAGTCCCTGATTGAGAAAATTCCCAACCGGTATCCAGTAGCATGACTTCCGAAGTGTCATTACCTTGAGCATAAACCATACTACAGCAACATAGCAATCCACATGCTATCGGCGCTATCTTTCCTGTCAAATTTAAGATCATAGTGGGGGCATTAGATATTAACGGAGTAAAGATATTGCTTTTTTGTTAAATATTTCCTATTGAAGCTACAAAATATCTCATTTCATCGAAAATTCGGCACGAAATGTCGAAGCAGGCAGTCCTTCCCGATTGATCAGATTAGCCCGCGTAAAAGGTTGCCAGCCATAACGTACATAGCGGGGATTTGGCACTTCTTTACTATACACCTTCACCTGGTCTCCTACAACCTCAGCCGTTGCCGGATAATAGATACCATCATATTCCGCTACTTCAAAGCATTGTAAAGGCTTTCCGTCTGAACTCCGCATCCCTTTTCCATAATCAAAAGATAAAAAGACTTTCCCACCGCGAACGTTTGCACCACGAAATAAAGGACCGGAAGGAATGACATTTTTCTGATACGTTTTATTCAAAGCCCATCGCGCCAAACGCTCTCCCACGGGTTTCTTACAGGTAGGATGCACATCCAGAGAATCACCATGATCGCTGGATACAGCCATTCCGATATGAGAAATTTCATTCAACATTCTACGCTGACTCTCACGGAACCAAGGCCAGGAAGGGCGATTCAAACTGGATAATTGTACATAATAAAAAGGCAGGCAGGCATCATTCCAATTCTTCCGCCAACTATTCACGAGCAGTTTAAATAATTTTTCATGAGCTTCCCAATTATGTGCATTCGATTCTCCCTGATACCAGATTACTCCTCGTATCGGATACTGTTCCAAAGGCCGAATCCCCGACTCATATAAATAACAAGGCTCATATGGATGCCTCTGCTGGCTATTTGCTGACTTTTTTATATTCAAAGCAGCCCGTCCGCGCACCCATTCCTGAATAAAATCATTTTTAGTCCAGTCTTTTAAAATGGCGGGAAACTGATATTCCAAACTAGCTCTATCTACCCAGGCTTCTGTAGGTGATCCTCCAACAGCATTGCAAATCAATCCAACCGGAACATTCAGACTATCTCTTAGCATCTTACCAAAATAGTATGCAATTGCCGAGAAATCAGAAGCTGTCGCCGGAGTACAATTTTTCCATTCCGTATCCTTATAATATTGGAGATGATTCAACGAATCAAGTACGTTCGCCTCCCATTCGACGGCATTTGTGCGCCAACGTGCTTTCATATCATACAAACGAAGTTGCTGATCTACGGCACGTGGAATATCGGCTCGGGCAGTCGAAGCCTGTTTCAGCATAAACTCCATATTTGACTGACCGGAACAAAGCCAGACTTCACCCGCTAACACATTTTGATATTGAAAACCCGTCTCATCCGTTGAGATCTTTAAGGTATAAGGACCACCCGCCTTTAAAGGAGGCAGCGTTACCGACCATTTTCCATTCAGACCTGCTTTTGTTTTCATTTGCCGGTCGGCTATGCTTACAGTAACCCGGTCCCCGGCATTGGCAATTCCTTGAACCGTCAACGGAACATCCCGTTGCAATACCATATTGTCTGTATAAAGCAACGACATTTTCAGTCCGCCATAATCTCCGGTAATGGCGGAATATACGGTCTGAGCCATAATAAACGCTCCTTCGGGATCAGGGTGTACGGCGTCCGTCAATATGAAAGGGTATGGATACAACGGCTCATGAAAGTCGATCAACTGTACTCCGGTATAGCGTGCCACATTCTCAATAGCCAATTGTATTTCTCCATGCCAGTCACGTGTCCCTGACAGGAAACGAGGATGCCGATCGGCAATAGGCGTAAGTCTGGCAATCATAATCCGGACTTTAGAATTAGCCGCCCGAAAAGAATCGATCAATTCAATGTAATCTTTCACAAAGAAATCACGATAATCGGACCAATCACGGGGATCTGTATCATTGATGCCCAAATGAATAACCACAATATCTCCGCCAAAGTCGATCGCTCTGCGATACTCATCTTGCTGCATATAAGGCCGGTGCCCTTTATTCAACAAGGTAGCACCCGATTTGCCGAAGTTTTCGACTTGATAAGACTCTCCCAACATCTTCTGTAATTGCACCGGATACGATTGTGTAGTCCGGTCGGGCAATCCATAACCATAGGTGATACTATTCCCGATGCAGGCAACTTTAATACGATTTTCCTGTGCACTCGCTGCTGTAATAAACAAGATGGAAACAACAATCAATAATACATTTTTCATCATATAAAAGTCAATTACATTTTCTTTTCCGGAGAATAGATCAGCCCTTCTACGGCCTTATCGCCGTCAGGAGTCACAAATACTGCAGTAAACATCCATTTAACCAATCGTACTTCATTCGTTGAGAATTTGCCGACAGGCAGTTTCAGCAATACCTTATTCCAGCCTTTATGCAAATGAACCCGTAGTGGCGGACGTGCCACACAATTCTCATTACCTAAGGCTGTTTCCGAGCTTTTCACGAGATGAGTAGCAGACCATACCGGGGGCAGTATTTCCTGATCATTAATCCAAATACGGCTTTCTTTATAATCCCACTTTCCCGGCAATGGCGGCAGGTCATTCTCTGAACGTCCATAATTCTGAAATTCAGCCCATAAGCCTACTTCCTGTGTTTTAGAAGAATAGACATACGTGTAAGCATAAGCAGTATGATTCTCCTGTGGATCTTTGTAAAAAGCCGGCACAATCTTACCCCATACGTGCCGAAGATAGATACCGGCTCCTATGGCAGGACGCACTCCATATTGCTTCCCTTCATAGGTATATGAATCTTTCAGCTCTTCTTCCGGTGGAAAAACTTTAGTCAGATCCCCCTCATTTGGAAAAGCATCTGTAATGTTCCATTTTACATGAGTCTGTTTGACATAGGCAAATGGATACCCTTTAAACAGATGCTCTTTATACCATAACATACGACTTTCGAAGTCCTCAAAATTACGAAAGACCTCAGAGTTTTCATCTACAGGAAGAATTGTTCCCTGCTTATCGAAATATTCAGTTCCTCCTCCCCGCCATGAACGCTCTGCGATAGCCAGCATATTCGGGTAAAAGTTATTTTCCAGAACCATATTCCACTCTTTGTCGATTAAACGATCGTTCCAGATACCCATAATGACTCCGGCAAGATCATCACTTCCCATATCTGCATTATAAATCCGACTATTATATAGAGCAATTATATCGCCGAACGTATCAAAATGATTCAAATAATGGAAACGGGAGTCAATAGCGGGAATACCCTGTTGGGCTTTGCCACGATAACTCCAAAGTTGCATCATGTCGATCTCACCCGCCTTATACTTCCATCCGGGATTCCAGGAAATCACTTTTTTCCCTTTGTCACGGACATAAGCCACCATTTCGGGCACAAACTGCGGATTAGTAAAATGCACTTCGTCTGTTCCAATATGGAGATATGGAACATCAAACGTTTCACAAATCTCATCCAGCAGGAGTTTCAGGATTTTCATTCCTTCCGGACTTTGCATATCATGACGGAAAGTACGGATAAATGCCGCACTATGCCCGGGCATATCAATCTCCGGAATCAACAGTACCTGATGAGCTTTACAGAACTCGGTCAACTCTCTGGCTTCCTCCAACGTGTAATACTTACCCGCCATACGAGTCATATTCGTACTGTCATTCAGCATCGGAAAGATTTTACTCTCCAGACGCCATGCCTGATTTTCCGTCAAGTGCCAATGAAAGGTATTGATTTTAAATCGGGATAATATGGCTATCTCACGTTTCAATTCTTCCAAAGACAAGTAGCTACGCCCTACATCCTGCATGAAACCCCGAATCCGGAAAGCCGGCCAATCAGTGATAGTAGCACATTGCAGGCGGATCTTCTTTCCCTTTTCTTCTTTTAGTTGATATAGCGTCTGCATCGCCCAATATACTCCGCGCTCTGCTACAGCCTCCACAGTAATTGCCTTTGGAGTAATAGTCAGACGATAAGCCTCTTCCTTATTGACAGATACATTGTCAATCGCGTCAACCAATTTTATATTGATAGAGGATGCCGACTGATCAGTCAGAGTACCTCCCATCTCCGTCACAAACTGTTTCCATTCCTGCGAAAGCACAGGAGTGGAAAGCTGCATTTTACCCACGATAAAATATCCTTTTGCAAGCACACATTGCTGAGGTTGGGGAAGCAGACGCAAATGATCTGCCCCCAATATATATAAGGTATGGAATAAAAATGCAATCCCCAAAAAGATTCGAAGACTTTTCATCGAATCAAATCTTTCAGTTTTACAGCTTGAAATGTCATGTGGGCTGCACTACTCTCATACAAGATACCAATCGTTTCCCGATCAATCATTGTCAGACAGCTATATCCCCAGCCTTCTCCTTCATCCAGCATTAACTGATGTTCGGGAAGCCAGGTCAGCCCATCGTCCAGGCTAGCTTTAATAGTTATATGATTGCGTCCTCTGGTCGTATTCGGATTCGAGAACAAAAGAATATCTTTATCAAGTACATTATCTTCAGCTTCCACATGGATCAAACTAGCCATACATACAGGTTCCTGCAAGGCCTTCCGAGAGGAAGGATGTTCTGTCCATGTCTTGCCCAGATCTTTTGTAATTGCCACAGCACGGCTTCCTCCACGGTTATCCCGCATATTCAGCATCAGCACTCCGGGCTCTATTTCTACTACTTGCGCTTCGGTTGTATTGGTGCGTGCCATGTTGTGCATCTTCCATGTTTTTCCGCGGTCTTTACTATACATGATACCGGCATTAGGTACACGGGTAGAGTCGATAAACTGAGTAGGGAATACTAAAGTTCCATCACTCATTGTTATTCCCCGTCCCGGTCCCTGAAGCAAGAAATACCAGGAAGGGTCTTTTACTTGTTCGGTTATATTAATCGGTTTCGACCAGGTTTTACCGTCATCCGTACTTTTTGCCATCACCAGTTGTGCCGTTTGATATAGATCCATTCCGGGATGAGAACTCCACCAGGCACGTTGATTACCCATTCCGTGTGTCCATGCGGCAACAACCCAAATTGTATTCGTTTGGGTATCTACCAAAATAGAAGGGTCCCCTACTCCATTCTGTGCAGCAGGCAAACCATCGTATTCACCGAACGAAAGAGGAAGGCGCATCTTTTCCCATGTTTTGCCACCATCCGTGCTCCGGCTCAAACCGACATCTACATATTCCTGCAGATCGACACTGCTATTATAACGGACATCATATACGCCAAGCAGCGTTCCTTTATTTGAAGTTACCAATCCGGGAATACGGAAAGAAGCCGAACCGTCATCACCGGCATGGCGGACGCCCACTGCCATTCGATGAATGATGTCTTTCGGCGACCGTTCTTCACAAATGGCTTCTTTACCATCGATCTTCACTGATTGAAGTTCAGAACTTATTTTCGTGAATAGAGAAGTCTCCGGCTTCATCTGCAAGCTGATCCAAAAGAAATTAATCCCCGGGAACAACTTATAATGACTCTTCAAAACTACTTTTGCAGAAGGCTGCAAGGCTTCCGCACATTTTATCGAATAAGACGGTATTGCTGCCAATGTATTCCCCGGACGGTGACTGGATATATAGTCAACAGGTGCAAACCTCTTCTTTCCTTTATCTTGTAAAGCTTCCGTACCGCCATAATAGAGTTTGACTGCCTGTACATCCGACAGATTGACACTCTTTCCAAAATCCAAAACGATCTCATCCATCATCCGGCTTTCTTTTGCATCTAAACGAAAGTAGAACAATACGTTATCCTGCCGCTCAATTAAAATAGGAATTTGCGTCTGATGTACAAAAACGGTGTCTGAAGCTTTCACAAAGATAGAGCACCCTAACAAGAGAATAAGGGTAAATAAATAATGATTTCTTTTCATAAATGGGGGTATTAGTTAATTTAACGAAGGCAAAGATAAGATTTTCTCTGCATATATTTAACAGTCAAAGCGACAAACTTGCGTTTTTTACCAAGTTCTCGTAGGACTAGTCAACACTCTGACCACCGTTCTTGCTCTTGTGATC